>SEDG01000273.1 GCA_004295885.1 Pedobacter sp.
TATATACTTTCGCATTTTCGGTTAATCCAATCGTGCCATCGCCTTTCGGATTTGCCTCTTCTAAAATTGCCGTAGCCAAAACGCTTAACACTTCATCATCCAAAAAACTTTCTGGATAATTTTTTACCTTCTTTAATAACTTTTGAACTTCGTTTGCTTCAACATCTTGAAAATTGTCTTTCAAGATTTCTAAAGCCAAGCCTAATATTTTACCTTCTGTATAACCCAAGGCTTTAAGGGTTTTACCTGTTATTTCTGTTTTCATTTTTAATAAATATAAAAAATCCCCTATCATTATAAAACGATAGGGGATTGTAAATGCCAATATACTTTAGCTATTTAAACTCGCTCGTTTTATGGAACTCAATGTCTGGATAATCTCTCATCGTCATGTTAATCATAAACTCGTTATCCGCTAAATAAACCGGATTACCATCCTTATCTTCTCCAATATGTTGTTGTTTACGTTTTAAAAACTCTTCTAATTTTTTAGGTTCTTTTGATGTAACCCAGTTAGAACGAGTATAACTCAACATCCTGAAATGCGCCTTTGCACCATATTCATGCTCCAACCTAAAGGCAATTACCTCAAACTGTAAATCTCCAACCGCACCAATCACCTTTCTATTACCAGGCTGCATCACAAATAGCTGCGCAACACCTTCTTCTGTTAATTGTTGTAAACCCTTTTCTAGCTGTTTAGTTTTTAATGGGTCTCTATTTTCAACTTCTTTAAAAATCTCTGGAGAGAAGCTAGGAATACCTTTAAACTGAAGTTTCTCACCCTCGGTTAGTGTATCGCCAATTTTAAAAGTACCACTATCATATAATCCTACAACATCGCCAGGCCAAGCTTCTTCCACAATGCTTTTTTCGTTGGCCATAAAATCCATCGGATTAGAGAATTTTATTTTTTTATTATTTCTTGTATGATAGAAGAACTTATTTCGCTCAAACTTGCCCGAACAGATTCTTAAAAAAGCAATTCTATCTCTATGGTTCGGGTCTAAATTGGCGTGAATTTTAAACACAAATCCGCTAAAATTTTTCTCCGTTGCTAAAACAGTACGCTCTTCTGCTTCTCTGCTTTTCGGGCTTGGCGCAATGTTTACAAACGTATCTAACAATTCTTTAATCCCGAAATTGTTAATCGCGCTACCAAAAAATACGGGCGCTAATAAACCTTCTAAATACATCTCCTTATCAACAGCACCGTAAACACCTTCAACTAACTCTAATTCTTCTTTTAAGGTTGATAATGATTTCTCGGGTAAAAATTGCGCTAAATTCTCATCATCTAAACTATTAACTTCAATAACTGGAGTACTTATTTTCTTCTTATCCGGCTCAAATAAATTAAGGTGATTATTATAAATGCTATAAACTCCTTTAAAAGTGTGTCCTTGACCAATCGGCCAACTCAACGGACACAAACTGATATTTAATTTGCTTTCAATTTCATCTAATAAATCAAAAGCATCTTTACCCTCACGGTCCATTTTGTTAACGAAAATGATTACAGGAGTATTTCTCATTCTACAAACCGACATCAATTTTTCAGTCTGCTCTTCCACACCTTTCACACAATCTACCACCAAAATAACACTATCCACAGCAGATAAAGTTCGGTAAGTATCTTCAGCGAAATCCTTGTGACCAGGTGTATCTAAAATGTTGATCCTCTTGCCATTATATTCGAAACCCATTACAGATGTTGCTACCGAAATACCACGTTGTTTTTCAATTTCCATAAAATCGGAAGTGCTACTTTGATTCGCTTTATTCCGTTTTACCGCACCAGCAGTATTAATTGCACCTCCAAAAAGCAAGAACTTTTCGGTTAATGTGGTTTTACCAGCATCTGGGTGACTAATAATTGCAAACGTTTTTCTTTTTTCTATTTCAGGATTTAACATGGGTTTTTTATTGATAATGTGGGCAGAAACTTAATTAAATAGCAGATACAGCAAGGCTTTATAAAAAGCGAAGAGGGAATAATATGGCTGTAGCTTGTTTCATTGCGCTGCAAAGGTAAGAATATTTTTTTATGAGTATAAAGTAGTTAGTTACGAGAATGAAGTTAAGGTTTTGTAGAAGAGCAATGTCAATGCTTTTCGGCAACGAAAGTCCCGCCAACGCTACAAGTCCTCTCCCGATGAAAAAATCGGGATGTGGGCTTTTCGCTATGTCGGGTCTAGCTTATATGAGCTTGTGCAGGGGAAACCAGAAATAGTAGCAAATGCCTAGGTTTTTAAACCCGATAGGAGTGAGCACGTAGGGTTAGCCCTTGCGGCTAACCCCGAAGTAAAACGAATAGCGGGAATGACATTCATAAAAGCGAATCATTGGCTTTTCAAACTATTTAACATAAAAAAAGCCGATTAAAAAACCGGCTCTTTCTTGTTCATATTTAATTATTTTATCCTCTACCTGGACGGCCACCGCCTCCACCTCTCTCACCGCGACTTTCTGAACCACCGCCAGAACTTCTTTGTTGTGGAGCTGATTGAGTACGCTCTACACGCTGAGGTTGTGATTGTGGTCTTTCCATTCTTTGTTGTTGAGGTTGCGCTTGTTGAACTGGCTGAGGGCGCTCCATCCTTTGTTGCTGTGGCATTTCTCTACTACGCTCAACTCTTTGTTGCTGAGGTTGTGCTTGTTGCACAGGTTGTGGGCGCTCCATTCTTTGTTGTTGCGGCATTTCTCGGCTACGCTCTACTCTTTGTTGAGACTGATCTTGTGGCGTAGGTTGGCTACGTTCAATTCTTTGAGATTGGTTATTGTTGCCATCGCTTCTTCTGTCAAAAACACTTGGTCTTTGGTTAGCAACACCATTATTCTCGTTACCTCTATTGCCATTTTCTCTTCCTTGAGGGGCAGTAACTTCATTTCCGTTTCTAGAAGGTCTATTAGATGTGCCTCCGTTGTAACCTCTGTCAGCATTCCTATCGCCACCTTGATTTACGTTTCCATTGTTTCTGTCAAATCCGCCATTATTTCCCCTGTCACCACGATTAGCAGTTACGTTATTGTTATCTCTATTGTCTCTTCCAACTGGTCCGCGGTTAATACTACCTTGAACTGCATTTCTTGGAGCTGAGTTTCCATTATCTCTGCTAGCACGTGGGCTATAGATGTTTACATTTCTGTCGTCAATTCTCGATGCACCTGGTCTGCTGCTTCTGTTTACGTTATAAACAGTTACATTTTGATTAGTTGCACGCCTTACTTCCTCAGCTCTAGGGCCGGTATAATAAGTTCTGTTGTTGCGAACATAAGTGTTATTGATAATTACCGTGTTTTGGATATAAACCCTGTTTCTTCCATAGTTGTAACGAGGATAGCTATTACTATAAATACTTCCATAAGGTATAAAGTTCCAGCACATATCCGGCACTCTGTAGCCACCCCTGCCAATATTAATACCGATGCTAATGCTTGGACCTAATGGAGCCCAGCCATAATTACCGCCGCCACTTCTCCAACTTACCCAAGCTGGTCCCCAAACTGTATCTGGTAACCAAACCCATTGGTTGTAACGATTGTAAATCCAACGACCGTAGTGAAACGGTGCCCAGCCCCAGTCGTAATTACTTACCCAAGTATTTCCATACTCGGTCATGGCCCAACGACCATTGCTGTAGTAAGGCCTAAAGTCTTCTTGGTCTACATCCGGACGCCAAACGTAGCCGTACTGTGGGTCTTGAATCCAAGTTCCATAAGGAGAGAGTTCATCGTAAAACGATTGTAAGGAAACATCCTCTTGCTGTGCTTTTGCCGACTGTGTGGTTCCGGCAAAAAGGAGCATGAGGCCTACCAGCAGTGCCGGTAATTTGATCATGTTTTTCATTTTGTGTGTGTTTTAAAATTTATAATTAACCTAACGCTTTGTGTATATCAATTTGAACACCATTTTTAATAAAGGTTTAAGCCAACATCAACTATGTGTGTTATTGCTTCGTTTTAACGCTTTTCTTTACAATTAAGTGTTTTAGGCTTGTTTCTAATTCCAGTTCCATTGGCAGAAAATGCCCAAAATAAATCTTACACTCCGTTTTTGATTGATACCATTAATGTAATTAAAACCTACATTGTTGAGAATGAAAAAACTGCTCGTAAGTTTTTAAAGGAGGCTGGTTTAAAAACACCACAAAGTGAATTGCTTATACATGATTTTGGCAAACACAAGCGAGGAAACTCCTTAGTGCCTTATTTTACTCAATTAATGTCTGGTATCGATGTTGGTTTAATGAGCGAAGCGGGTTGCCCAGGCGTTGCTGACCCAGGTGCAGAAATTGTGGCTGAAGCACACAAACGAGGAATTAAAGTGGTGCCTTTAGTTGGCCCTAACTCTATGATACAAGCATTAATGTCTTCAGGATTTAGTGGACAAAGTTTTACATTTCATGGGTATTTACCAATTGATAAAGTAGAAAGAGCAAAGCGTATAAAAGAGCTTGAGGCATTGTCGCAAAAGAACAAACAAACTCAACTGTTTATGGAGACGCCATTTAGGAACAATCATCTATTTGAAGATGTACTGAAAAATTGTAGTGGAAGCACTCAACTTTGTGTGGCTTGCAATATTAATGGCGAAGATGAATATATCAAAACCCTCACTGTAGGCGCTTGGAAAAGTGAAAGGATAGACTTGCACAAAAAGCCAACGGTGTTTTTGATTTATAAAGCTTCTTAGATAATTCACCAAGCAGTCATGGGTGGGCTGTAACCAAATCTTCAAGCTATTCGTTGCCTTTGGTTTAACCAACCAAATAAAAGACTTATCTATACATACTTTTCTGTTCGATGAACTCTAGCACGTTATCTGGAACAAAAAATTGAATATTTTTATTGTCTTTTAAAGCCTTACGGATAAAAGTAGAAGAGATTTCCATTTCTGGTGTATCGGTAAAAGTAATTGAGGGATGATTTTCCCATTCACTTACATCGGCACCAGGGCGTGGGTAAACGTAGATATGATATTCCTTGAGCAAGATTTCGTAATTCTTCCATTTTTTTAAGGATACCAAATTGTCAGCTCCCATTATTAAAACGAATTCTTTTTCTGGATAGCGCTCTTGTAAATGGGTAAGCGTATCTATCGTATAAGAAGGTTGAGATAATTTAAATTCTATATCACTCACCTTAATTTGCGGTGCGTTTTCGGTGGCCAGTTTTGCCATTTCCAAGCGGTCGTACATATTGGCCAAGCCGCTTTTTTGCTTTAATGGATTATGAGGTGAAACCACCAGCCAAACTTCTTTTAAGCCGCTAAAACTTGCCATGTAGTTGGCAATAACTAAATGTCCAATATGAATTGGATTATAGGAACCGAAAAAAAGGCCAGTTTTCAGTTTTCGGTTTTCAGTTTTCAGTTCGGTAAGCTGGGCAGACATTTTTCAATTTATTTCGATAAGAACTCACCAATTATTTTTTCTGCTTCTGCACAAGCAATTTCTAAGTCGTAGTTTTTAAGAATGATGTCAAATTTATCAGCGTATAAAAGTTCTTTTTCTGCTTTTATAAAACGTTCTTGAAGTTTCTCTCGGCTATCGGTTCCTCTTCCTGTTAAACGTTCTTTTAATACTTCTAAAGATGGCGGTTGAACGAAAATAGCTAATGCATCTTCTTCGTATTTTCTTTTTAAACGTAAACCACCTTCAACATCAATATCAAAAATTACATGTTTGCCAGCATCCCAAATCCTCTGGATTTCTGAACGTAAGGTGCCATAAAATGTCCCGCTGTAAACCTCTTCAAACTCTACAAATTCTTGACGAGCAACTTTATGTAGAAAATCTTCTTTAGTGATGAAATAATAATCGTTTTCATGTTTCTCTGTTCCACGAGATTCTCTTGTTGTTGCAGAGATAGAAAAACTTAATTGAGGAAATTTCTTAAGTAAATGTCTTACAATGGTTGTTTTACCAGCTCCTGATGGTGCAGAAAATATTATGAGTTTGCCCTGTTTCATTTTTAATAAGCCTAAAGACTAAAGCGAAAAGACCAAAGCTTTAAACTTTGTGCTTTAAGCTTTTAGCTCCTATAACACGTTCAATAACTGTTCTTTAATTTTTTCTAATTCCTCTTTCATTCCCACAACTAATTGCTGTATATGCGCATCATTAGCTTTGGCACCCATGGTGTTTATTTCTCTACCAATTTCTTGCGAGATAAAACCTAATTTTTTACCATTAGCGTCTTTACTTTTCAGAGT
>SEDG01000274.1 GCA_004295885.1 Pedobacter sp.
GCATCGTTTATCGCCTTGCTGTTTAAAGTAACACCATCGTTTTTAGCACCAAACTTGATGATATTGAAAGTATCTGCTTTGAATGAAGTTTTTGCGATTACTGGAAGATTACTAAAAGAATATGGCGCTTTCTGCTTACTCGTTTGTGCAAAAGCCGATAATGAACTAATAAAGAGTGTTGCAGTAAATATAGTTGATACTATCTTTCTCATTCGGGTATACAGTTTATATTGGTAATTATTAATAACAAGTCTACAGAGTTTAAAGCAGTAATGAAACAAAAACAGGCAAAATAACTGTGCAATCGTTGTCAGTCGGCCATTTCATTCCGTGAGTTTGGATAGTTCCTATTACAACTCAATTCTAAACCAATCAAAATCTGCGTAACCTGCATCATTTGTTTGTTGTTCTCTAACGCAAAACAGCCCGACTTTAGCGCCTATCCATTTTCCTGGCTCTGCCTGAAAAACATCATTCACTTTGGTAAACTTATCTCCAGTTAAACTATAACTAAATTGGCACTTTGCACCTTCACTCACGGTTACACTTAAATAGATAGTATTAGAAGTTAGTTTAATTAGTGTTTCCTCCTTTTCTGCTTTCCCTTTGTCTGCTGTTTTACAAGTTGTATAAACCAAATAATTCCCATCCTTTTTGCTTTTAACAGCGATGTTAGCATAACTTAAACCTGCCACAATTAACCCAGTTTTTTCGTTCTCTAATTTTGTATTTGGTGTAAATGTTAGCTTGGTAACCGTTGTAAACTTTTCTGTAGGGAACTTTTGTAATAGTAAGTTTGGCACCTCCCAGTAATTTTTAGCGCTATCGGGCATTTTTACAGAATATAACCTCAACATCCCCTTGGTTGGATTTAAAAATGACCAAGTTGCTGATGGATTTGCCTGCCATTGCCATTGTAAACCTAAATTTGTTCCGTTAAATTCATCGCTTTCTGCAGGAGTTGCAATAACTACTGGCTTCGCAATTGCAGGTTTTTTATAAACCAAAACTGGTTCTCCAATCCCATCTCCATCTGGATCTGTTCCAATTACTGGCCAATTATTAACCCATTTCATAGGTTGTAAATGAACTACTCTACCGTAAGCATTCTTATCTTGAAAGTGCAAGAACCAATCTTCGCCCGATGGCGTATTAACCCAAGCACCTTGATGCGGGCCATTTATTGGAGATTTACCCTGATCCATTGCAACTTTACGCTCATAAGGACCATAAACATTTTTTGAACGAAGTACAGTTTGCCAACCTGTTGATACACCGCCACCAGGAGCAAAAATATAATAGTACCCATTTCTTTTATAGAACTTCGGTCCTTCTATTGTTGGATCTAACTCGTGACCGTCATAAACTAATTTACCTTCAGCAATCACTTTATCTCCTGAGGCATTCATTTTTTTAACAACGATGATACTTTTAATTCCAGCTCGGCTACCTGCATAAGCGTGAGCCAAATAAACTTTACCATCTTCATCCCAAAGTGGACAAGGATCAATTAAACCTTTTCCTCCTTCTACTAAAACCGGATCAGACCAAGGACCAGCAGGATTTTTAGCTTTTGTTAAATAAATACCAAAATCTGGATCAGGATAATAGATGTAAAATTCGCCGTTACGGAAACGAATTGCAGGTGCCCAAACCCCATTTCCGTGTTGTGTTTTAGAGAAATGGTCAAAAGGTGGCTGTCTTTTTAAGGCATGGCCGATGATTGTCCAATTAACCAAGTCTTTTGAATGAAGAATTGGCAAACCAGGAACGGCGTCAAAGCTAGAAGCTGTTAAATAAAAATCATCTCCAACCCTAACTACATCAGGATCCGAATAATCAGCATCAATAACAGGATTTTTATATTTCCCATTCCCTAAATCTGACACCCAAACTTTGGAAATATCTTTTTGGGCAAAGGCTGAAGCGGAAAGGAGCGTGAATAAAGTAAGGATTAATAATTTCATAATACGTTTTTCGTTTGGCGTTTTTCGTTTTAAAGTAGTTTAAAACGAACAATGATTGACTTATTCTTTAGGATTCCAGCCGTTAAAAATTTTATCCAGACTGTATTCTTTTACTGTAGTTTCGTTTAATTGATGCGACCAAGCAACTCGACCTTTCGGATTAGCACCTGCACCAGTACTTTTATACTCTGCATAAAACGCTGTCTGCTCATTACTTTCTTTACCCCAATTGTTCCACCCCTCCGCTTTAATCATTTTGCCTAAATCGCAATTGATGAATACCGCTTTTGCAAAAGGCCGCCAAGGTCTACCTAAGAAAAAAGAGTTATCTGGAGCATCGCCTGTGATTTTGCTGTTGATGAAAACATAGCCGTATTTTGACGTGTCTGGAGAGGAAGACGCAGTTACATATCCCCCTTTTTTGCAGAAAATTTCACATTCTTCGAACACAGCTGTGGATGAACCAAAAATAAAGTCGACCGTTCCTTCTATATAACACTTGTAATAATATTGGCGACTGCCGTGACCATAAGTATATAAGGTATCTTGAAAACCCAACATTTTGCAATTTGTAAATTTGGCTTTATCACCTGCTACAAACAACGCAACAGCTTGTCCGACTGGTCCAGCTGTATTTTGGAATGTAATATTTTCTGCAGAGAATCCATCACCATAAATATAAACGCTTGATGAACCAGAAGTTCCTTTCTCTTCTCCAAATGCGTTTTTTCTTTGAGCCCAATCATCATAGGTTAGAATCGTTTTCTCTACACTTTCACCAGTCATTTTAATTAATTTTTTGGAGGCGGAAAGATTTAATTTTTCCTTGTAGGTTCCGTTTTTAATGAAAATTGTTGTAGGCCTTCTTCTAAAGTCGGGTGCTGCATTGATGGCTTCTTGAACAGTTTTAAAATTACCAGTTCCGTCGATGGCAACTATGAAATCATAGCGAGATTTGAGACTCGTAGCATTTGCAAACGAGCCTTTCAACAAAAAAACAATCCAGCAATAAAACAATAACTTCTTCATCTTATTTCTTCAAATATTTAGCCAATTTAGTTTTTGATTCTTTAACGCCTTCAGCTGCTAAACCTGCAAATGCTTTTGCGCCTTCCACACTTAAATGCGTATTATCCTTTAATCCCTTTGGATAATTTACGTGACCGGAATCCAAGTGAAGAAATAACTTTTTAGAAGGTTCATCACCTAAAGATCTAACCAGTTTTTCCGTTTTACGCTGCATATCAATTAGTGGAAGATGCAAGGAATCGGCCAGTTTCCTAACTACGTCAGGATAACCTTTATGGGTATCGGTTAAAACGCCATTTATAAAATTACGACGAACAATGGGTGTCAATAAAATTGGAATTGCTTTTTTAGCTTGTGTTTCTTGGATATATTTTATCAAATTAGCCTTAAATTCTTCCAAAGAAGTGCCAACTTTCGGATTATCGATTTTTTCATCATTATGACCAAACTCAATCATTACAAAATCGCCTTCCTGTAAAGTTGTTAATATGTTTTCCCATCTCTTTTCATTGATGAAGGATTTTGTGCTTCTTCCATTTAAGGCCCTATTATCAACTTTTACCTCTTCATTAAAAAACGATTGTAATTCCATCCCCCATCCAGTTTCTGGGAACTTATTAGTCGCCTTATTGGCTGCTGTAGAATCGCCGATGATATAAAGTGTAATGGGTTCTTTTTTTATAAAGGTAAATGACATCAGAATTACACCTAATCCGATCAAAAGGTTTTTATACATGCTATAATTGGTTTTAAAAAAATCAAATTGTGATTGATTCTTCGAGAAGCAAATTACTCAACTTTTAGAGCATTTAAGACAATTAATTGTGCAAACGTTGCCAATGAGGAACAAAAAAAGGGGACAGATTACTCTGCCCCCTTTTATAATAAACCAAATTTAAATTTTTATCTCCATCTTGGATCCCCTACTCCATTTGTTTTAAGCGTATTCTCGCTAATGGTAAAGTTACCTGTAGCAGGAGCTGCAAAATAATAATTATTACCAGAAACAGAAGTCAACGTAGTTGCAGCTTGATTTGTGTAATAATTTAAACTTTCTGCAATTATATTTTTGGTGAAAGTAATTTGATTTATAGGTATACGAACATACAAATATCTACCCGCAGCCCTATTCATTGCATTGTAAAAAGTATTTGTTCTGATAGTGATTACACTCGTAGTACTAGCAAAAGTTGTAGCTGCATCCATGCGGAATAAATCTCTACTACCGTCTTCTGTAATATTATAAACTGTATTGTTTTCAAAAAGGAATGTTTTAGCTAAGCCAGTTCTAAAATCTACAAAACCAGCCCCAGTACAGGATAAATCATGAATAACATTACCACTGTAAGTCATCGATTCTACCAATGCAATAACATTTATGTACAAGATGCCTTTTGTATAATTTTTAATTTCACTGTCCTTCACAGATAATGCGCCATAGGTGCTAGTCGGAAGCGCTTCATCATAAACGATTGTTTGTGCAGCTATAGAGCCTGTTCCATCAAGCACTAAATCTTTTAAAGATAAACCAGCAGCTCCTCTAATTTTAAAAGCTGCGCCTACAATTTTTGGTTTGTCGGTTGGTCTTGCGCCCTTTAACGAAATAGATTTGGCGACAGTTATGTCTGCATTAATAGTGTATGTTCCAGGAAACAATGCAAATACATCGCCTGCATTTGCATTAGCAATTAAAGTAGCTAAGTTATCTGTAGGATAAACTGCAATTGCACCGCCTAAATCAAGCAAAGTGGTGAAGGTAATTGTGCCTCTCACCTTAGTTCCATTAAGTAGTTTTGCTGTATACAGGGTTTCTCCTGTTAAACCAGTAACGATAGCCTCGCCTGCTGCTATTTCTGCCGCAGTAACAGTTCTGGTAATATTACCTGGCGACAAGGTAATTGT
>SEDG01000022.1 GCA_004295885.1 Pedobacter sp.
ACCATCTATTGCACCATCGGGTATGGCATTTGTTTCTGGCAAGGTCTATAAAAACTGGGTGGGCAACGTGCTGTCTGGTTCTTTAAGGTTTAACTACCTAAACAGATCTGTTATTAAAGACAATAAAATAGTAGAAGAAGAGATATTGCTCAAGGACGTTGGCAGGTTACGTGACGTAAAAATGGGCCCTGATGGCTATATCTATATAGCGACTGAATCGCCTGGTTATATCTTTAGGTTGATCCCCGTTAAATAGTCCACTGCCTAATTAAATCATTCGTAAAGCTACGCAGTCCGCACTTTGAACCTGTTAAGTTCCTTGGTGCGCTTGAAACTTGACAAGTTTAATTGGCCAATCAGTGGAACACCCTGTAATCAGACAGTAATTCTAACAGTCATGAGGGTATTGCCCAAGATTAAAGATACAACTGAGTGGCGTTTTCGTTTGCGAAAAGAGGCAACGTTCCACACCTATATACTTGGTGTTAGCCATTGTTATTTGACTGAAAGTGAGTTTGCAGCCTTAAAAAGTCTGGTTTGCGTACAAATGAAGGTTCATTTACGAACAAATGGACCGTTTCAAGCTTCCTACAATCTCTAATTTAGTTTCATCAATATAGGTGCTCATGGCAACTGTATTGATACCAACCAGTTTAAGAAGCATGCAGAAAATTTGCCAGCATTGCTTAGCAATACTGGCAACGCTAACCTTACTTGTCCTGACTGTCGAAAACACACGTGCAGGTGTAAGTCTGGTTTCTGGATTACCAAAATTTATAAATACGGCACTTAATTTCCCCATAAAGGGAACTGTGCTAGATGAGGCCGGTATCCCAATGCCAGGCGTTAACGTACAATTACAGGGCACAAACATTGGTGTTGTAACAGATGCGAACGGAAAATTCACTCTTTCGGTTCCAGACAGTGGTGGAACCCTTAGTATTAGCTTTACGGGTTATGACACTTATTCGGTAACGGTAAAAAAAGGGGATGCTGACCTAAACGTAAGACTAAATCCCAGCGCAAATTTGTTGACCCAGGTTGTGGTAACTGCATTCGGGGTCCAGAAAAAAGTAAACGTTACTGGGGCAGTGTCAACTATTGACGCAAAGAACCTAGTTGCTTCTTCTGTAAGTAATATTACCAATGCCTTGGTTGGGAACGCACCTGGTGTTAGTGGCCTGCAAACCAGTGGAGAGCCGGGCCGAAATGGTACGAAGATCTTTATAAGGGGTGTGGCAACCTATGCCGGAAGTTCTGATCCATTAGTTGTGATAGACGGTGTAGAGCAACCAGCAGAAAGGACCTACGAACAACTTAATGCGATGGATGCAAATGAGATTGAAAGCGTTAGTGTTTTAAAAGACGCATCATCAACAGCTGTTTATGGTATCAGGGGTGCAAATGGGGTAATCATTGTTACTACAAAACGTGGCACAAACGGTAAGCCAACACTTAGTTTTACCACCAACTTTGGCGCAACAAATGCTTCAAACCTTACAGAATCTGCGAGCTCTTATGATTTTGCCCTTGCCAGAAATAGTGCGATCAAGGCCTATAATGATAATGAAGGTAACTCAAGTTTCAACACGCTTATCTTTACGCCAGACGATCTCTGGAAATTCCAGAACAACAGGGATTACACCCCGGCAGAGGTTGCTGCGATGTCATTTTTAAACGCTGATCAAAAAGCCTCGTTAAACCAGTCGCCGGCCCTATATTATGGCAGCCGTGATTACTACAAGGAACAATTTGATAATACAGGTAAACAGGCACAATATAACATCAGCGTTAGCGGTGGAAATGAAAAGGTAAAATATTATACCTCTTTCGGTTATTTTACTCAGGGAAGTATCTTGGCAGATTTTAATCTTAAGGGAACTAATACGGGTTCAAATTACGATCGTTCTAACTTTAGGTCTAATTTCGATATAAAACCGCTAAAAAATACCACGATATCCATCAATATATCTGGCCAGTTCGGTTCTACCGAGGGTCCTTCGTTCGGAACAAATCCATTCGACAATACTGTCAGGTATAAGCAGATGATCCAATTTCTGCAAGAAGGAAACACGTTTATGGTACCAGGTGTAATTGATGGCAAGCTTGTTACGCAAGTTTATGGTGCTCAGGGCATCATCTCAACGGTTAATCCCCTGGGTAGTAAACAGACTTATGGAAGTACTGCAGACGCTATCCTTTTACAGACTGGAAGGGGTATCTACAACCAGACCTTGTTAAGTTCAAGTGTAAAGATTAAACATGACCTTGATTATTTGGTAAAGGGCCTGTCGATCCGGGCAACGGCCAACTATGACGATTCGTACAATAAGTTTATCACCATAAGCTCTACCTTGCCCAGCTATACGGTAAGAAGAAATCCTGCCAACCCCAATGACCTACAGTTTTTTGGTGGTAGTATTTCCACGGTTGCATTCAATGGTGATTCTTATACTGGAACCTGGAACAAGCTATATTTTGATGCCGGTATTGATTATCAAACTAAAATTGGCGGTAGCAACATTACGGGTTTAATACTGGGTAAAGCCAATAAGTTTAATCTTCCAAGTGATGCCTTTAATACCCCCTCAGGTATCATGGGCCTGGTGGGGCGGGTGACCTACAATTACAAGGAAAGATATCAGGCAGAAGTTAACCTGGGCTATAATGGTACAGAGAACTTTATTGAGGGAAGTAGATTTGGTTTTTTTCCTGCCTATTCTGCAGGTTGGGTACCAACTAGCGAATCATTTTTCCCAAAGAATAAGTATGTTACCTTCTTGAAATTCAGGGGTTCATATGGCGAGGTCGGAAATGATCAATTTAATGGGAGCAGGTATATTTACTTACCAAGTCAGTTTAGCACTAACCAAGGGAATTATTATTTTGGCACCTCAAACGGTACAGATCATTTGCCAACATATTCTGTTACCAGGGAAGGCCGTTTGGGAAATCCGGATGTTACTTGGGAAAGGGCAATAAAATATAATTTTGGAACAGAAGCTCGTTTCTTCTCTGATAAGTTATCATTAACCATTGATCTATATAAGGAAAAAAGAGATAACATCTTATCTACACTTGGGGTTATCCCCTCAACCTTTGGTGTTTCTGGTGGCAACATCCCACCTGTAAATATTGGTATTACAGAGAACAAGGGTTATGAGGTTTCCTTAGGCTGGAAGGGCAGCGTTGGCGGATTTAACTATGGCATAAGTGGTGCCCTAAGCTACAATAAAAACAAGGTCATCTTCAGGTCTGAGGCTCCAAATCCAAACCCTTGGCAAAACTTAACCGGTGCGCCAATAGGGCAGTATTTCGGTTTGGTTAGCGATGGTTTTTTTAACACGCCGCAAGAACTTGCAAATAGACCTTATAATAGCTACAATAGTAATAGAAATACGCTTGGCGATATTCGTTACAAGGATCTAAATGGAGATAACGTTATTGATAACCAAGATCAAACCAGCATTGGTTACTCAAATTTACCGCAGTTCGCCTTCAACTCCCGCCTTAATTTGTCCTACAAAGGATTTGATGCAAGTATTTTGATGAACGGTACAGCAAAGGGATCATTCTACCTGCCTCAAAATATGGTAGGTGTATTCTTTAAAAATTATGGTAATTTATATCAATGGCAGGTAGACGGCGTATGGACTCCTGAAAAGGTAGCCAGTGGGCAAGAAATAACTTATCCCCGTTATGAGATTAACACAAATACTGCAAATTCAAATTTTGTAAAGAGCGATTTTTGGTTACGTTCTTCTGATTTTATTAAGATCAAGAACATAGAGCTTGGTTACACATTAAGGGATCTTAGTATTTTGAGATCTCTAAAGATAAGTTCACTTCGTGTCTATGCAAATGGAAACAATCTCTTTACGCTTAAAAGCGACTTAAGGGAATTTGGTCTCGACCCGGAAACTGCTGACACAAATAATGCTGGTTATGGCAATAATCAAGGCTATTTCTTCCCAATTACCAGAGTTTACAATTTTGGATTGAATGTTAAGTTTTAAACAATTAATGATATGAAAAAGATAATATATTTTTTAGCACTTAGTTTTTCTGTGCTAATGTTCTATGCCTGTCAAAAAGATTTCTTGCAGGTTCCAGACACTACAGGAACGGTAGATATCAACAAGGTTTTTTCAACTAAGCTCAACGCAGAGGCTGAACTTTTCGATTCCTACCAGAAAGTCCTGGGGTTTGGTAACAATAATGGCGGCTATGCCATTCAATACTCAACCCTAGGTAGCATTGCCGGGGAAAGAGGAAGGGGTTGGAGCTGGCACCCTACCTATCAGATAGCAAATGGAGGTGTAACGGCCAACCAGACCATATTTAATTACGGTACAATTTACACCACTGTTAGGGCCTTGTTAATCGTTAATGAGAACATCGATAAGGTTCCCGACATGGATGCCAATGCAAAGGCTATCGTAAAAGCAGAAACCAAGGGACTGATGGCTTATATTTATATGTACGGGCTCAAGGCTTATGGTGGAATCCCGCTGGTAAGCAAGATCTATACCGCCTCTGATGATTTGAAGGTTCCTAGGGCAACAGTGGAGGAAACAGTGAATTTTATTGTTAAACTATGTGATGATGCTGCAGCCACCTTACCGAGCACTTGGCCGGCAAACCAGAAAGGGAGGTTAACAAAGCCTGCTGTATTGGCCATCAAGGCACAAACGCTGATGTTTGCAGCTCGACCACTTTTCAACTCCTCAACCCCTTACTTGAGTTTAGGTGCTAATAATAAATTAATAAGCTACGGAACTTACAATGCACAAAGGTGGAATGATGCTATAACGGCAACTAATGCTGCACTTACTGAGGCAAGATCAGCTGGGTTCGAAATCATAAACACGGCTGGAGCCACGAATGTTCCAAACGCGAATGCACTGGCAGATTACGGCACTGCTACATCCACTCCGGGAAACAGTGAGGTCATCTTGGCATCTCAGGACGAGAGTAATGAAGCAGCTAGGTTCCGTAATTTATCTGGCTATTGGAGTGATACCAAGTTTAACAATCAACGAAATGGCCTGTTAGGTAACTTTTTGCCAAATTACAGAAAAGCTGATGGCACTGAACAGGACTGGCCAAAAATTGGCGATGCAGCTCCAAGGGCAGCGACCGATTACATTACTCGTTTCGGACAGATGGAACCTCGTTTTAGGGCTGATTTTGCTGGTCCCGGCATTCAGGCAGCGAATAACCCTAATGATGCGAAGTGGGGATTTAATGACTGGGGCGTACACGTCAACAACTATAGCGGATCCAATAATTTCCCTAATACAAATGACTATGGTCAAGGCGTAGCGTGGCCAACAAAATTCTATTATAGGGCCGGTGGACGTTTATGGTACCAATTTCCGATTTTCAGGGTTTCCGAATTATACCTAAACCTTGCTGAGGCTTACAACGAAACTGGACAAACGGCATTAGCGCTGACAAACCTAAATGTTGTACGCAATAGAGGTGGCTTGCCAAGTGCAGTTGAGACTGACCAGGTTAAACTGAGGGCTATGATACAGCGTGAATGGGCGGTTGAGTTTTACGATGAAAACAAGCGCTTCTTTGATATCAGGCACTGGAGATTGCCAAACTTGGGCTCTGGGATGGTTGGAGGCGATATCTTGGAATTTCAATTCCAGGTTACATCAGCCAGTAACCATAGCTTACCATCTTCATTGATCAATTATTACATGTCAAAGGTTTATACGGCATATTGGAATGATAAGATGCACTTGGAACCCTTCCCGCAATCAGAAGTCAACAAGGGGGCTGTCGTTCAAAATCCCGGCTACTAATCATATTATTTAATTTCATTAAGAAACTAATTAAATGTATAAAATATATAAAAATAAGGCAGCACTGCTTTGTATGGCTTTAGCAATGCTTACCTTTCAATTAAAAGCACAAAATAAAGACAAAGTACCTTCCGCTGTTAAGAAGGAAAGAACGGATAGTTTAAAGGCTAACAATAATCCCAACAGATTATTTAACGATTCAAAGAATAATTCTACTGCGGCGATTGTAACCATGAGAACTAATGAGTTGTATAAAACACAATCTCCAAGTGTTACAAATTCCTTGATTGGATTAGCTGGTTTAACTATTCAACAGACCAGTGGAGAGCCTGGATTCGAAGATGCAAACTTAAATATCCGTGGAGTTGGAACTTATGGCTTTACAAATGGTGCTGGTTACAATACGCAAGTAATTTTTGTTGATGGGTTTGAAGTCTCTAGTAATTACTTCAATTACATGTCAGCAGCAGAGATAGAGAGCGTAGCTGTCCTTAAGGATGCAGCCGCTCTTGCTACTTTCGGTATGAAGGGAGCTAACGGTGTTTTGTGGGTTACGACCAAGCGTGGTACTGAAGGAAAATCAACCATTACACTTAACGTAAGAACTAGCACGCAAAGTGCGGTAGACATCAACAAGCCCTTAGACTCTTACAACTTTGCTAATTTATACAACCAGGCAAGAAGTAATGACAATGGTAGGATTTGGACACCAACTTATTCCCAAGCACAATTAACTGCTTATCAAAATGGTACGGGAACAAATGTAGATTGGTTTAAGGAAACACTGAAGGACAGAGCACCATATACAGATGCGAGCCTGATTTTTGCCGGTGGCGATAAAAGAGCCAAATATAATGTTGTGTTTGACTACATTGATAAAAAAGGTTTATACAATGTAAGCAATACAGATAGCACAAAAAACCAAAGTTATGGTCGCTATAACTTAAGAGCTAATCTAGATTTTGACCTAGGTAATATCTTTGAAGCTAGAGTCGACTTGAACGGGAGGTTGGAAAGTAGGATCTCTCCTAATTATACATCGAACTATTCCACTAACAGGCTTTGGACAGATCTTTACAATTATCCTTCAAACATCTATCCAATTTATGATAATGCTGATAACACAAGGATATCTGGAACATCTCTGTATCCAAATAACCCAATTGGATCGCTTACCAAGTTAGGCTATCAATCTAACAAAACTAGGTTCCTACAGGGTAATTTTGGTCTAAGGGAAAAACTAGATTTCATTTTAAAGGGCTTATATGCGGATCAATCTTTTACTTATAATAGCTACGATTTAAGTACCTATAACAAAACCAGAGATTATGCAAGGTATAGTGGAGGGGCAACTACAACTACCAACATCAACACTATCCTTAAGCCTACAACATTAAATGGCGCTGGACAGCAAGATTGGCGTCAACTTTTAGCTACCATTGGTTATAATGGTAGTTTTGGTAAGAGTGAAATTAACACTGCAATAAATTATCAGGAATCTAGGTTTACGGGTGAGGGGTTGTTTGGTTATAGGGTTAATTATCAAAATATCAGCGGTCGGGCAAATTATAGCTATGACAATCGTTATGTTGCAGAGTTTGGTTTTTCTTATTATGGTTCAGATTCGTATGCAGAGGGAAATAGGTTCCATTTTTATCCATCTGTTTCTGGGGCATGGATCATTTCTAACGAAGATTTCCTGAAAGATAACAAAGCTATCAATAACCTCAAGATAAGAGCCTCAGTTGGTAAAACAGGTTCTGATAAATCGATCGGAGCAGGCAGGTATGCATCAGGCGGTAAATATCTTTTCCAACAGTTTTATGGCTTCAATGGCAACTATTATCTTGGTAATGGAACACCAGCTTCAAATAGCGGGTTAACACAGCTGTTTCTGGCAAACCCAAATGTTGGTCCGGAGGAAAGCTTAAAATACAATGTTGGGTTAGACCTGGTGTTGTTTAAAGCACTTTCTATTAACATGGACGCATATGTTGACAAGCGTAGTCGCATACTTACCGAGGACAACTCTATCCCTGGTAATTTTGGAAACTTTACTTATCTAGATAATATCGGTAGAATGACAAATAAGGGATTTGAAATCTCTGCCTCTTACAATGGTAAGGTACGTGAGGTCGGGTATCAATTGTTTGGTGCATTTTCATTTAGTGAGAACACAATAGATTTTCAATCAGAATTAGCGCCAGCATATCCTTACAATGCTAAAACGGGAAGACCGTTTGGAACTGTAATTGGCCTGGTATCTGATGGCTTTTATCAATTGGAGGACTTTAATCCTGATGGATCACTTAAATCTGGGCTTTCAACACCGCTTTTTGGAGCTATCCAGCCAGGAGACCTGAAGTATAAGGATCTGGATAATAATGGCAAGATCGATGCGCTTGACGTTACCCAGATTGGGAAATCTTATATCCCTACCACCAATTTCACCTTCGGTGGAACGGTTGACTATAAGGGATTTGACTTGTCTGTCTTGTTTCAAGGTGTTACGGGTAACTCCATTAACTTGTTAGGCAATACTTATACCAGGGCACAAAACATTGCTTTTGTAAATAACACTAATGCCTATGCAATTGCTCAGGGCGCATGGGCATATTATCCCGCCCAAGGCATCGATACAAGGGCAACCGCTACTTATCCACGTTTAACTACCGGGGCTAACAACAATAACTACTCTACCAGTTCATTTTGGATAAAAGATGGCGATTTTTTACGCCTTAGAAATGCTGAGTTAGGTTATAACTTTAATAAGCAGGTAGTTTCAAAACTTAATTTGCAAAGATTAAGGTTGTTTGTGAACGCAATTAATCCATTTACCTGGAGCAAACTAAAGAGCGATTACAACATAGATCCCGAATTTACGTCGGGATACCCAACTATTAAGTCTTACACGGTGGGCTTGTCAGCTACTTTTTAATCTTTAATCAAAATGAAGAATATGAAATTTAAATATATCGTTACCATGGCAACAAGTATCACGTTGTTATTGGTGTCATGTGAAAAGGATTTGTTGGATACAAAACTGGATACAGAACGAACCCCAGAAACCATAGCAACTAGTTCAAGCGCATTGTTTGGCTTTGCCGGAGCTTTTTATACACCTTTAAGGGACGGTTTCACTGAAATTGATAACAATGTATTTGCAACGGTAAGCGATGAAGCTCAAAATAACTTGCCCACTAACGATGCGTTATTTTACAATCAAGGCTTGATCAGTGAAACCATTAATCCAGAATCCTTTATTTATAAGTCTTATTATGAAGGTATCAGGGCAGCTAACTTTTTCTTGGATTATGCCCAAGATGCTGATACCTATATTTTGATAGGCAAAGATCCCGTTGCAGACGCAAGTGTAATTACAAACGACAGGCAAAATGTGGCCTGGTTCAAGGCAGAGGCTCACATCGCAAAGGCCTTCTATTATTCAGAGTTAATTAAACGTTATGGCGGTGTTCCCATTGTCAATCAAACGCTCGATAAGTCCGGTAAGATTAATATACCAAGATCCACTTATAATCAAGTCGTTGAATATATAGTTAAGGAGATTGATGACAATAAAGCTAACTTACAAGTAAACTGGAAAACATCGGCATTCAGTGGCAATGATGGGAGATTTACCCTTGGTGCTGCCTTAGCAATTAAGGCCAGGGTTTTATTATATGCTGCAAGTCCTTTGAACAACCCAACGAATGATGTTGAAAAGTGGAAAAGAGCTGCTGCAGCTTGTAATGAACTGATAACTACTCCTGGGCTAAATCTGGCATTGAATCAATTTTATGGTTCATATTTCAGGGGGACGGCGCCATTGACGAGTGCAGAAACAATTTTTGCCATTAGAAGACCTGCAAACAACACGATCGAGAAGGAGAACTATCCCATTGCTACCCCAGGTGGCAAGGGTGCGATCTCGCCCTCAGACAACTTGGTTGCCGCTTATGAGTATAGCGGAACCCCCAACCCAACGGATCCTTATGCAAACCGTGATTCTCGCTTGGCAAACACGGTGGCCTATAATGGCTCCACCTGGAACAATAGGGTTATGGATTTTTCGGTGGGTGGAACAGATGACATGAGTAAGGCGAACGGTAGCAAGACGGGTTATTACTTAAAAAAATTCTTAAACGATAATTTAAACCTGGTTCAAAATGCAACGGCACAACATAACTGGGTTGTATTTAGGTACGCGGAATTGCTGTTGAACTATGCTGAGGCAATGAACGAGGCTTACGGGCCAGATAACAACAATGGTTATGGCAAAACCGCAAGGCAGGCAGTAAATGAGGTTAGGGCCCGTTCAGCTATGCCTATCATCAACATTGCAACCACTAATACCAAGGACGGCTTTAGGCTTGCCGTTAAGCATGAAAGGCGAATAGAACTTGCGTTTGAAGGCCATAGGTATTGGGACTTATTGCGTTGGAAAGATGCCGAAATCGTACTTAATCAACCAATAATAGGAGTTAAGGTAACCAAGGTTTCCTCAAATCCCAACGTTTGGACCTATCAAAAAGCCGCTGTTGCGACCAGGAAGTTCAATGCGAACGCAAATTACCTTTATCCATTCACGAGAACTGAAATCGTAAACTCAAATGGTACATTGGTGCAGAACCCAGGCTATTAACCTTATTAAATTATGATCATGAAAATAAATTTTAACCGATTAAATAGTTTATTTGTCCTTTTTGCAATTGCGACTTTCACGGCTTGCGAAAAAGACATCAGTGAAGAAAAAGTAGGTATAGAAAATGTTTATATTCCCCAATCTATCTCTGCCAGCACTACGGATAACAACTATGCCGTGCCAGGTAATGTGAGCTATGGCGCAGCAAAAAATTTCAAGGATGATGAGGCGGCAAACAAGGTGTTGGTCTATCTGGGTGTATCGAAATCTGGCGAGGCAACCGCACAACCTTTTACCGTTAACATAGCGAGCAGGGCTGATACCATTAACCAAATCATCGCTAGTGGTGCCGACCTTAAATTATTGCCTGCCACGGCTTATTCAATCCCAGCAAGCGTGTCCGTTGCAGCGGGGCAATCGGGTACAAGCTTCAACATGGTTATAGATAAACCTACACTGAAGACCTTTGCGGGAAAGAAAGTGGCTGCCTGTATCACACTGGCGAGCCCAAGCATGTACAAACTCAATGACTTGACAAAGAAGGTTATCGTGATCATTGATGTGAATGCCTTGTTACTCAAATAAAAATCTGGTTAGTAATGGTTAAGTCCAGCCGGTTGCAGGAATGCAGCCGGCTATTTTAATTTAAAAACCCTCAATTTTGTTAGTAGAAAAAAAAGTTAAGAACAAATACATAGTGGCCATCCTGGCAATTGCTAACGTGGCCCTGATCTTTCATTTTGTCTTCAATAACAGGAAACCGCAAGACCAGCTAAAGGTAAGCATAGCAAACGGTAAGTTATTGGCAGAGGCTTATTGCCAATCATGTCATTCAATGCCAGAGCCCTCCCTGCTTTCAAAGGAAACTTGGATAAACGGTGCGCTGCCAACCATGGGCCCATTTTTTGGAATTAACTCGTTTAAGGGATTGGATTATCAGCCTGTCAAGGATGTTGATGAAGGCACTTTTCCCAAAGAGCCAATTCTTGATTCGCTGCAATGGCAAAGTATAATGGACTACTATTACAGTTTTGCGCCAGAACAGCTTCCTGCTCAGGTTAAAAACCCGAGTGCAGTAAAATCCTTACCTTATTTTTCTATTGGTCTTCCTAAAACCCAAGTTGTTTTTGGCAAAGTGTCAATGACTTCATTCATAAAGGTTGATACTACTGTTAGTCCAAGACGGATAATGGTAAGCGATGCGATGGCACAAAAGCTTTATGTTTTTGACGACAAGCTGAATCTCCTTACCACAAATGCGGGCGCTGGTTTAATAACCGATATGGACTTCCAGCCGGGACAAACCCTGGTGAGCAATCTGGGACAGAATGTGGAGGCAAACAATCAGCGAAACGGCGATGTAAGCATCATTAGCATCGATAAGGAAGGTCTTGCTTCTAAGGGCAGGAGGCTTTTCGATAAGCTTGCCAGGCCTGTAAAAATTACCCATGGGGATCTGGATAACGATGGTAAGATGGATTACCTAACTTCCGAGTTTGGCAATATCATAGGTAACCTTAGCTGGATGCGTAACAAGGGAAATGGAAACTTTCAAAAAATAGTACTCAGGGACAAGCCTGGGGTATTGAATACCATTGTCTATGACTATAACAGGGATGGCTTAAAGGATGTTTTTGCTCTTTTTGCACAGGGTGATGAGGGTGTATTTTTGTTCACAAACAAAGGCAATAATAAAATGGAGACAAGACAGGTGCTTAGGTTTCCGCCAAGTTATGGCTCTACCTGGTTTGACCTAGTCGATTTTAACAGGGATGGTTACCCAGACATTGTTTATACCTGTGGCGACAATGCAGATTACACACCTATACTGAAACCTTATCATGGCGTTTATATTTTCTTGAACGATGGAAAAAATAATTTCAATCAGAAATATTTTTATCCAATCAATGGCTGCTACAAGGCTCTTGTAAGGGACTTTGATAAGGACGGAGATCTAGATATCGCGGCAATAAGCTTTTTTCCTTCATCCCTACAGCCTGAAGAGGCGTTTACCTTTCTTAAGAACAATGGGGGTTATGGTTTTTCCGCATACAAGTTGCCAATAAACACGCCTTTTGAAAAAGGGATCACGATGGATGTTGCAGACCTTGACAGGGATGGAAGGTTAGACATCTTGTTAGGAAATGGTTTTTATAATAGTAACGAAAAAGACCCTCGTAAACAGCCATTATTTATCGTCCTGAGGAATAATTTTAAATAATTGAGGTCAACTTTACATGCTGTCCATGCCCAATGGAAGGGCGGGTTGGATATATTTTGGGTGCTTTGTCATTTTAATGGCTTTTGAAAACGGACTTATGTTGCGCTTTTGGTATGCCTATCCCGCTGGGATGTGAACTTTGTTCAATTTTCAGCGTTTAAAGGCTATCTGGAAGGTTTCTTAAAAGTGACTCACCGAATCACTCACTTTTTTGTTTGTATTTTTTAGTTGCAATTGCTATTATTTAAATATACGTTTTTTTTTGAAGAACACATAAGCATTTGAAAGAAATCATAAGGTAAACTGTTGAAACTTGATGGCTTCTCACTTCAAACAAAAGATTACTTAGTATTTTTGTGTATGGCAAATTCTTCTGCTTTAAGCTCTGACTATTACCCCAGATGCTTATTTTCAAATCTCCATCATTTTTGGTAGTGGTGAAAGATAGCTACCTTTAAGGAAGAATAACGCAATTATGATCATAGGAATTGATGAGACTGGAAATTTTGACCCTACATCCAACCTCAGGCACATTTTTATTGCTGCCCTGATCGAGAGTGAAAACAGCAAACTATCACTCAAGCAAGATCAGTTTACAAAATGGGAAAACAGCTTACCGTCAAGCTTCAAAACTACCAGTGGTGAGGTTAAGGGTAGCTTGCTAAAGGTGGAGCAATTACAGCAATTTTTGCAACAGGTCATTTTCCAGATGCCCCTTGTCAGAACCTGTTTTGTCTCAGTCGTACCCGCAAATGCGACAACAGCCTTGATTGACAAACACTTTCAGATGGAGCTTAGACAGATAGAATACAGCAACCAGGTCTACCACATCCGCGGCTCTACAAAGTATAACCTGAATTTCCTCGACAACTATGTAAACTGGTTTAAAAACCGCTCACTTCGAGATTACCTAAAGATGCATTGCCTAAAGCACCTATTGAAGGACAGTTTTAATAACGCTATTATCCATTCTGCACTACAGAACCGAACTGAGGAACTTATTGAAATATCTTTTAAGGTTGACCGTGACTTCTTGACAGAAGAGAATCGGTTTTGGGAGCACTACTCAAAGTCGTCCATTGAAAACTATACCAAAGACAATCCCTTTATTGTCATTGACACTTGGGACGAAAATCACCCGTTTACAAAAAAGTATATTTTCAACCATAAAGGTAAATCAAGCATAAATATCAAAAAGGTATATGAAAACCTAAAATTTTTGGATTCCAGAGAACATTTTGAGATCCGCATCGCAGATATCATTGGTATCATATACAACCGCTTTTATAACCGTGGGAAACTAGTCCGCGAATTTGAGCTGCTTGATAATGCCAAGGTGATAAATGATGCCCATATAGAAATCGGTTTTTTGGAATTCGATGCCGAACGAACATTTGAAATCTTAAAGGGCCAAATCGATTGAATGACCCAACTTTGAAAGTTGTCCATACATAAACTTATTATCACCTGTCAATGCGCAGTTATTGTGTATTTCGGTAAAAGTGGCCACCATATTCCGTTCCAAACTGGCCACCCCAAAAGAAACCATAGCTTTTTGAATACCCTTTGAGCAGTTGCGTTAGATGTATCCAGATTGATGCTCACATACCAAAAAATCTTCCATAGAATTCCAAAACATATACCACTTTCAATACTCCGTTTATGCTTTTGCTTCGCAAAAGGGCATAAGAACACCTCTAAGGTTACTGAATCTAAACCTCAGAATTCAACACGTCAACTAAGGAGAAAGCTTACTCGATTTAGCCAGTTTAACGTGCCTGATTTCAACTTTGGACAGCAAATCGATATAGGAGATAGAAACACTGTTTGCGATGCTTAAAACATCTTAAAATAAGCCAATTGGCCACTTTTGACCGAAATGAGCTGACCACTTTGGAGCGTAATATGTGGCCACTTTGGATAAAAAGAGGTGGCCACTTTTAGGATAACCCCCATATATCCCTCCGTCGTCCCTTTTTCCAGGTTCGTCTTGAAGGCATGAAACATGCCGTAGAGCTTGAGTGACCTGAGCTTATCTAATGTATCTGAGTTGTTCATATGTTTGGTTTTAGCTTATTTGTAATAATTTTCTCCACGGATGTTCTGATGCGAGGGCATACCAAGTTCGGTCGAGAATACATTCTCCCTTTGACTGTCAAGGTTGTTCTCAAGTATAGATTCGATTGATCTGAAAATCCGCTGATCAATTCCGAAGTCCATAGCCCTCCTGCATGCGCCAGCTAGACGTTCCGCCCCATACTTTCTTTCTAGGCCAAGTATTGCCTCACAGCTCTTGGTCTTCTGGTCTTCATGCCTTGCGCTGTCCAGAATAGACTTAATCACTAGCAAAACATCATCATGTATTCCTTCGGCTCTTTCCATAAAGGTTTCTGGTGTACGCTCTGCCGAGTAGCGGTGGCTACTCGATAGGTGGCTGTTATTAGTGGTATAGGCATGGGGTACTTTGCTCCGCTTATGTATGGCGATGCGCTCGAACTTGGAAAAAATCTCGACGATTGAATTGGAATATATAATCTTGACCTTCTTGCTTAAAAAGCGCACTGGCACACTGTAATAGTGCTTATCGGTGCCCAGAAGAATATGGCTGTCCTTGTTCACCTTGGCGTAGAAGGACTGTTTGAACTCGAAGCGATCAATTGGAAGTGGCTTGAGCTCGTTTCGTTCCATCTCTTCAAACTGCATGCGCCGGCTATAGGTGCGCCCTTTGAGTAACTGGTTATTGTGCAGTGCGAGATACTCCCTGATCGCCACGTTCAGCTCAGAAAGTGAGAAGTACTGCTTTTGCCGAATGGGAACATAGAGCCTTGTATACATAATCCGTACCGCACCTTCGACCAATGCCTTGTCCCTTGGCTTATATGCCCTGGCAGGAAGAACACAGGTATCGTAGTGATGGGCAAAGTCCTCGAAGGCCTGGTTAAGGGTTGGTTCATATCTATGGCTTCTTGTGACTGCGGCTTTCAGATTGTCTGGGACGATTGCAGAGGGCGCTCCCCCTATAAAGTGCAGCGTATTTTCGCACGCTGATATGAAGTCCTCTTTTTGCTGGCTCGGTACGGCTTCCACATAGGTCAGCTGGCTAGCGCCTAAGATCGCAACAAATACTTCCACGTGAATAATTTCACCTGTCTGCTTATCTGTATAGCTCAGTTTTTCTCCGGCGAAATCAACGAACAACTTGTCCCCAACTTTGTGGGTGCGATGCATCGTAGGGTTTACCTTCGCCTGCCAGTCGTTGAAATACCTACAGAACTGGGTATACTTGTAGCCATCGGAAAACTCCTTCATGTAATCTTCCCAGAGCAACAGCCTAGTTACTCCAGTGCGTTTGAGCTCTCTTTCTATCTTTGGGAAGCAGCGTTGAAGCGCCTGCATACGCAAACTCGCGGACTTTGGTTTGTCTCGGATCCTGCCGAACAGTTCGTCAAGTTCGGAATCACTCAGAGAATCAACTTCTTTGAAGGAGAGGCCGCAAGTATCAAAGCCTGCAAGATACTTTTTTACGGTGGTGCGCGAAAGCTCAAGGTAGCCCGCAATGGTTAGCTTGCCTTTGCCCTGGTCATAGAGCCGTAGGATTTGTCTAATTTTATTCATACTTATAGTCGTGTTAGCCATTAATGGAATAGATTATTGGTCCCCCAAGATGGATATGCTGCTATTAGCTAGGAATTTGGAATAAATCAGGTGCACATTTACGAGCAGAGCAAGGTGGTCAGCTTCGCTCAAAAATCGATGGTCATCTTACAGCGTGGCTAGATGGCCAGTTTCAGCATAATATCCAACCTGCGGACTGAACGAAGGTAGAAATCGTACTCCATGATGAACTCGTGGTTGATCTTCTTAAGGTCGAGGTCGTCAACCCCATACTTCCATTGCATGAACTCAATGGTATGCTTGAGTGATGTTCGGTAGCGTTCGGCAGTTCCTGGAGCCCATTCCGTGCCAACGAGTGCCTCGAGCTTCGTGTTGTGATCGCTGAAGACACCTACTATGGTTCTCTTTACATTTCCCTTTCCCGTAAGCGCATCCCTCATCGATCGGGCAGTGATTGGTTCTTCGGTTTCGTCAGTAAGTTTCCTGTGGATCTCATAGAGCTGGTGTTGGAGGCTGTCCAGTAACTGGTTAAATGTTCGTACCTCTTGGCGATTGCCCTTCATCCTCCCGGTTGACTGGTTCCAGTTCTCCGGTTCACATGTGCGACCGGCGGTTAACTCCTCACGTTTGCCGTCGACTGTGATACGTAGGTATACCGGCAATGGGCCTTCTTGATAGTTTTTGGGCTTTTTTAGAAAAAAGCGCAAGCTGAAATTGGTTTTCATAATGATTTAACATTAAAGGGTGAAACAAATTTAGCATTGCAGGCTAATCAAATCAAGATGTTCAACGACTGAACTAGTTGGTTTACAGTTATATATGCTTATTTAACTGTTAACTCACCTTTTGCTGTTAACTCACCGAATAACTCACCTATCATATGAGAAAACATATACTTTTTGGTGTTTCTAGAAAACAAAAAAGCCTGCTATCATACGATTTGCAGGCTTTTGTTGGTTTTTGACACCATTTTGGCGGAGAGTGGGGGATTCGAACCCGCGGACCCTTTGACAAGTCAACAGTTTTCAAGACTGCCGCAATCGACCACTCTGCCAAAGAAAGAAAATCCCCAGATAGTTACAAAAGCAAGTATGGTGGCAAACCAAGAACCCGCACTAAAGAATTTCCATTTTTTTGCATGAGCTGGCCCGTAACGATATAAAATGGAAACTGTGATGAAGTATAAGGTGCCTAATAATAACCACCTAACAACGTCGATTGCAAATAAGGTAATACCGCCTTTATAATGCAATTCCCTTTGTAGGTAGTTTAAAACGATTTCGCCCATGGCCATTGCCACAATACATACAATAACAGATAGGGCAATAACAACTGTTAGCACTATCGCTACCATTCTCTGTTTTACCCAAGTCCTTGTTTCAACAACTAACGACGATTTATTAAAGGCAACCATCAACTTATGAACGCCATTAGTTGCAAA
>SEDG01000275.1 GCA_004295885.1 Pedobacter sp.
ATTAAAGGGAAGGTTGTAACAGGCTTTTTGTTTGCTTGTTTTGCGCTATTGCTGGCATGGGGAATTAGCAAATTCGTTTTCGCGGAAATGCTGGATAAAGTTGAAAAACTTTCTACCCCGAATACCAAACTTAGAATTGTAAATGAAATTTCAAATCAAATTGCTGGTTTAGACCAACTGCAAAGCGATAAAGGCACGAATAAAGATGTAAAGGGCAAAAACTTTTTAAAAGAAACACGAGAAATACGTAAACGACTTGATTCACTATCCTTACTTTACGCAAAAGATTCCCTTCAATTGGCGAGAATAAACTCTATCAAACAGTTGTTGATAGGAAGAAACAAAGAATTTTTAAACTATTTGGAAGTTAAGGAAACGCTCGTTAGCACAAAATCATTTTCAAACAAGGTTAAGGTGCTTAATGATTTGCTGTCGCAGAAATCTAGAAAGGTTGATAGTGCCGTTTTCACCACCTCAACTTCCACAACTTTACTGGAACCACAAGGTGCAAAATCTAAAGGTTTTTTAAGTAGGTTGTTTGGAAAAAAGGAGGCTGAAGTTTACAAGATTATTAATGAGGAATATCAAATCAAACGAGACACCCTCAACGCTGTTGCAGAAGATAGTGTGGTAAATGAGGGGGTGAGTCAGATTATGACCATCATCATCATGTTTTTCTTAATTATGCTGGTGTTGGTTTACCTTATTTTATCAGACATTACCAAGAGCAATAGATACAGAAAAGAATTAGAATTGGCGAAGGATGAGGCGGAGTATCATGGCAAAGCGAAACAACGGTTTTTGAGTAACATGAGCCATGAAATAAGAACGCCGTTACAATCAATTTTGGGCTATGCGGAGTTAATTAATCAGCAAGATAAACCCAGAAAAGGTGATGTTGATGCCATTTATAAATCATCAGAACACTTGCTACAAATTGTAAATGAGATTTTAGATTACAACAGAATTATTTCTGGTGAATTTAAATTCGAAAATAAGCCTTTTGATATTGATGCAGTATTAAAAGAAGTAGTTGCCATCATGCAACCATTAGCGGCAAAAAAAGCAATCAGCTTGGTTTATAATTTTGAGATAGGAACTCATACGATGGTTTTGGGAGATGCATTTCGATTAAAACAAGTATTGTTTAACTTGTTAGGAAATGCTATTAAATTCACCTTGGCAGGAGAGGTTAGCCTTCGAGTTACCTGTAAATCAAAAGAAGATAATATACACTACAATTTTATAGTGGAAGATACTGGTATTGGTTTCAAGGAAGAAGATTTGGAAAGAATTTTTACGGAGTTTGAGCAAATAGAAATCCCTCAAAAGGAAGAAATTAACCAGAATGGAACCGGTTTGGGTTTAGCCATTGTAAAAACGCTTGTTGACAGTCAGCATGGACAGATAAATGTGAAAAGTAAGTTGGCAAAAGGAACAACTTTTAGCGTTCATTTAAGCTATCAAAAAGCAATGGTTACTGATGAAAAAGTGGCCATAATCAAAAACTCAAATCATGCTGCAGAGATGGTTTGGGTAATAGATGACGATCAGCTTATTTTAGATTTGTGTGGCTATATTTTGGAGCGTCACCAAATACCTCATCATTTGTTTAATAATGTGCATGCTGTTTTAAATGCCAAACCAGAAAAAAACCTAAGTCATGTTTTAGTGGACATGAGATTGCCTGAAATGTCTGGCGTGGAATTAACCAAAAAACTAAAAGAAAAACTTAACCCAAATATTAGCTTTTATGCCATGACGGCTCAAGTATTGCCAGATGAGCAAGAAGAAATGTTGAAGGAAGGCTTTGAAAAAATCATTATCAAGCCATTTAAGGAGCATGATTTGATGGCTGTATTTGGAATAGAAGAATTCGAGCCCAAACTAGATTTTGATTTCACTTCTCTTGAGAAAATGACTATGGGAGACGAGCAGTTGATGGAGCGAATTTTAAGTAGATTTATAACAGATTGCTCAGCAGATATTGCAGAAATAACTTTAAATCTATATTTAAAAGCTTTGCCGCTTTAGACTTATTACCTCTAACTTTCAGTAATGTGTCAGCAATTAATGCTTTTTCATTCAGCTCGTTTATAGCCTTTAAATCAGATTGGCTTGATTTCGGTAAAGTGTTAATCGCCATCATCATTTCTTCGGGCAAAGCATCTACGGATGCAATTGAAGTCGGACTTAGCAAAACCATTCTCTTAATTACGTTTTTAAGCTCTCGTAAGTTACCTGGCCAGTCGTATTTTAGCAATAAGTCTTTTGCTTCAGTATCTATTTCCTGTACATTTCTGCCAAGCTCTGTATTTGCTAATTGCACAAAATGATTGATAAAAATTTCTAAATCCTTTCCTCGCTCTCTCAAAGGAGGCAACTGAATTTTGAATTCGTTTAGTCTGTGGTACAAATCTTCTCTAAAATCACCGTTTTTAATGCTGTTGGTTAAATCGTCATTTGTTGCGGTGATAATTCGTACATCAACTTTAACTTGTTTGTTGCTGCCAATTGGCTGTATAATCCGTTCTTGCAAAGCTCTCAATAGTTTAACCTGAACTTCATAGCTTAAATTGCCAATTTCGTCTAAAAACAAAGTGCCGCCATTAGCCACTTCAAACTGACCTTTTTTATCGTTAACAGCTCCAGTAAATGAACCTTTAATATGTCCGAAAAGTTCACTGGCAGCTAAGTCTTTAGATAAAGCGCCACAATCAATTGCTATAAAAGGTTTAGCGGCTCTTTTACTTTGTAAGTGTAATGTTTTCGCAGCAAATTCTTTCCCAGTTCCGCTTTCGCCTTGTATCAAAACAGACATGTCTGTACTGGCAACAAGGTTGATGTGCTCGTAAAGTTTATCTGCAACTGCACTTTTTCCTTTAATTAAATCAGTGGTCGATAAATCTTTATCCTCTTTTTTATGGAGTGAATTATTAATCACCATTAATAACTCATCAGGATTAATAGGCTTGGTAATGTAATCGAAGGCACCTAGCTGTATAGATTTAACGGCAGTTCTTACATCATTAAAACTAGTCATGATAATCACTGGCGATTTATGACCTTTCTGTCTTACGTGGTTTAAAGCATCGATTCCGGTTCCATCTGGTAACCTATAATCAAATAGTAACAGGTCAAACTCCTGTTGTTCAACAATCTTATAAGCTTGGTTTAAGCTGGTCGCCAACGTAACTGTAAAGCCATTTTTTAATAAAAAGCCTTCAATTATTTGCGCAAAAGTGGTGTCGTCTTCAATTATTAGTATGTTGGCCATATAGCAAAAATAGCAAAAGCCAGATAAATTATCCGGCTTTTTACTATTACAATATTAATTTTCGGGGGTTATTCAATTGGTTTACCGTCTTTGTCAAATTTTAAAGAACCTACTTGCTCTTCTTTTTTAACATCTACTTGGTACCATTCTTTTGCACCTTCCTTAACGCTAAAAGCGGCGGTTGCTGTCCATTTATTATAAGGTTCTGTTGCTAAAACAGTTTTAATTGCGGTTGGTAATTCTTCTAATTTAATTGGAGTTTTGATAACACTGTCTTGAACTGTAACAGTTTCGATTTTCTTTAAGTCGCTCGCTTGTACTGTAGCAAATCCAGCGAATGCTAAAAATGCTGCTGATAAAATTAATTTTTTCATAATTATATTTTTAAAATTTATTTGTGAAATATTAATTGCTAGTGCTACAAAACGATACCAATTTTGGCACGTATAAATAATTCACTAATAATCAGCTGTTTAAAAATTTTCATTATAAATAAAACTGTTGCTTTTCTCCACAATGTGATGACTTTCTCTGCAACAAAATGGTATTTGGCATAATGTGGTTGCAATAAAATTTTCAAGTTTTGCCGTTATTACGCTTAATTTGTACTGATGGAAGCTTACATAACTGCCGATTGGATTTATCCAGTAAAAACACCTCCGATTAAAAACGGAGTACTTGGTGTAAACGAAGATGGAAGTATCCATGTTGTTTTATCAGCCGATGAGGCTAAAGGAATTGAAAACATTAAGCATTACGATGGCGTAATCGTCCCCGGATTTATCAATACGCATTGCCATTTAGAGCTTTCGCATTTGCGAGGAAAGATTGCAGAAAAAACAGGATTAACGACATTCATTAAACAGATATTAAGTCAGCGGCAACAGCCGGAAGAAGCCATCATTTCAGCTATGCAAGCCGCAGATGCAGCAATGTATGAAAATGGAATTGTAGCGGTTGGCGACATTTCAAACCTGCTTATTTCAAAATCTGTAAAGCTTAACAGTAAAGTCTATTATCACACCTTTGTGGAGGTTTTTGGTTTTAACAGGCCATCGGAACCCATTATCGCAGCAGCTATTGAAATTAAAGAAGGTTTTAACCCTTTAACGGCCTCAATCGTACCACATGCGCCGTACTCTGTTTCTCCATCTCTATTCAATGAAATTGAAAAAGTAACATCGGTTGATGATATTTCAAGCATTCACAATCAAGAAACCTTAGGTGAAAATGAACTTTTTGAAACGGGTACGGGTAAATTCGCCGATTTTTTTGCGGAGTTAGGTATTGCACAAAATGAGGCGCATAATTGTGGAGAGAACTCAATGAAATATCATCTCCCAAAACTTTCTAAAACGGTAAATACTTTGTTAGTTCACAACACCTTTAGTAGCAAAGCTGATGTAGATTTTGCTAAACAAGAACATCAAAAATTATACTGGTGTTTATGTCCGAATGCAAATATTTACATTGAAAATAATTTACCCGACGTAGATTTGTTAAAAAATGAAGGTTTGAAAATTACTCTGGGTACTGATAGTTTAGCCAGTAATCATCAATTGAATATTTTAGCAGAGATGAAGACCTTGCAAGACCAAAAAGCGATTTCTTTTGAAGAATCCTTAAAATGGGCGACTTTAAATGGAGCCGAGTTTTTAAGAATTGATGCTCAATATGGGAGTTTTGAAAAAGGAAAAAAACCAGGCATTATTTTAATTGATATTGTCAAAGATGGTGTGATAGAAAAAGAAACTACTATAAAACGCTTATTTTAGTAAAATGGCTAATAGAATTACAGCGCTTTTCGGTATAAAATATCCAATCATCCAAGCGGGAATGGTTTGGTGTAGTGGTTGGAAATTAGCAGCGGCAGTTTCTAATGCAGGCGGATTGGGCATTATCGGTGCAGGTTCAATGTATCCAGATATTTTACGTAGTCACATTCAAAAATGTAAGGCGGCAACATCAAATCCTTTTGCGGTAAATGTTCCATTGCTTTACCCAAATGTGCAAGAGATTATGGATATTTTGGTAGAAGAAGATGTGAAAATAGTTTTTACATCAGCAGGCAATCCAGCAACTTGGACAACTTTCCTAAAAGATAAGAACATAACTGTAGTACACGTAATTGCTAACACAAAATTCGCTCTTAAAGCGCAAGAATGTGGAGTTGATGCCATTGTAGCAGAGGGTTTTGAAGCTGGTGGGCATAATGGAAGGGAAGAAACTACCACACTTTGTTTAATTCCAATGATTAAGGCTGCGGTAAAAATTCCGGTGATCGCTGCAGGTGGTATAGGAAGTGGGAAAGCGATGTTAGCGCAGAAGCACAAGGAGCAAGTACAGCAGATTTAATAGCGCTTTTAGGTAGGGCAAGAGCAAAATTAGGTATGTTTGAAGGCGATATGGAACAGGGAGAGTTAGAGATAGGGCAAGTATCAGCCATGCTGAACGAAATAAAACCCGCTGCCGAAATTTTAAATGAAATTTGGAACGAATTTTTGAAAGAACAGCAGGTGTTAGCTAAAATGAAATTTGAAAATTGATGAATACAAAAATATTAATGACAGTTAGTTCCATAACAATGCTAGTAATCGGCGTGGTATGTTCATTTCTTCCTAACGAAATTTTAAAATCTATAGGAGTTGATGATGCAGGAATTCTGCCGCTAATCATTCAAATATTAGGAGCTATTTATTTTGGGTTTGGGTTTTTAAACTGGACAGCGAAGGCCAATTTAATAGGAGGAATTTATAGCAGGCCAGTTGCTATTGGGAATTTAATCCATTATGTGGTGAGCAGTTTGGCTATGATTAAGTTTTTCATGGCTCATACGGATATGAAGTTTCTACTTGTACCGATTGCCATCTATTTAATTTTCTCAATTTTATTTGGGAAAGTTGTTTTTGGAAGTGCGATTTAAGATAATTTTAAATGATTTATAAAAGAATATTAGCTTTAATAACGGTTATTCTACTGGTTGTAGCCATCTTTTTGCTGAAGAAGAAAGCTCAACATCAAGTTCCGAAAGAAAAAGTAAAAACAGAAGTACGTCAATGAAACACATCAATATAGTAGTAACAGGTAAGGTTCAGGGTGTTTTTTTTAGGGCAAGTACCAAAGCTGTGGCCGACCAAATGGGTGTAAAAGGCTTGGTCAAAAACCAAAAAGATGG
>SEDG01000276.1 GCA_004295885.1 Pedobacter sp.
GTTCTAAAGCCATTTACTTTTAATTGAACCTGACTTACTGTGATTTCTTTTTCTAAATCGTACTTAATCCACGCTGTATTTAAAACACCATCGTTTACCCAATCACTCAGTTCGTTATCATCGTAACTCAATTTGGCTTTATCGCTATTAGCACCAGCTGTTGCATTAATTATTTTTACTGCTTTTCTGCTTGCTTGATAAGTTTGTGCAACAGGAGTTGCGCCTCGTTTTAAGTTAGATTTTAATCCATCAGCAGGGAATTGACTTGATAAACCGTTTTTGACCACAAATGGTAAAGTCTCTAATGCAATGGAAGTTGTTTTTAGTCCATCAGCCTTTGCTGTAACAATGATTTTACCAGCGGTGGTTGTAGATCTAATTAAAACTCTGTTCACGCCCCCTTCAACAGGTAACTCTTTAGATAAGATATAATTATCTGGGCCTTGAGCAATACCACCACGCCATTCTGCAGGACCTGTTACCTCAAATTTAATCATATTTAAAGCAATTGGACAACGATTCCCTGCCGCATCAATAGCTTCAACTTGTACCAAAGCTAAATCTGCACCATCAGCTTTAAATCCAGTTGGGTTTTGCATTTTGGTTAGTTTAATTGCAACTGGCTTTCCAGCGGTTTTTAATTGAGTTTCAGCCAATGTTATGCCCTTATTGTCGTAAGAAACAGCTTTTAAGGTTCCAGCCTGATAAGCAACGTTTTTAAAAGTATACAAGAAACCATTGCTCTTTTCTCCAAAACCTAATGACTTTCCGTTTAAAATTAACTCCGTTTTATCACCTGCAGAGATCACATAAACACTCTTTTTAACACCTGCTTTATAATTCCAATGGCCAACTAAATGTATCCCTGTTTTTTTAGCATCAACCCAACCATCCCACATCACTTTATGGGCGTAAAATCCATCTTTCGGAATACGCATCGCATCAACTTCGCCGCTTCTGCGGTAATTTTCTTCACCTCTATGGTGGGTGTTCGAATCAGAAAAAATGATGTTTACACCGCCAGAACTTACCCTCGTTCCAGTGCCTGGACGTTCTTGATAATACTCATTCCATCTTTTTACGTTTTCAATGGCGTGAGAATCCTGGTTTCTGTTATAATCGCTTGCATCGGCATCTTTATATTTCGGACCAGCACCATCTATGTGGAATGGAGGCGAAAACTCATCCCAATATTTCCTTAAACCCTCATCTCTAGAATATTCCATTGACCATAATGGCTTGGTTGCGCTTTTATTGATGTATAACATTTCGCCACCGTATTCTGCAGCATCAATATTAAGCATTTCCCTAGAACCAATTGCTCTGCCACCATTAGCGTCGTAAAGGTCTCTGATGGCTTTCATTTCTACCATGTGTTCTGCACTGATGGATTCATTACCACATTCGTAAAAAAGAATGCTTGGGTTGTTTCGGTTGTAGATAATGGCGTCTGTCATTACTTCTTTGCGTTGGTCCCACCGAGTACCTGTCACATCTTTTTCAGAATCGCCAGCTGGCATGGCCTGAATTAAACCCACTCTATCACAAGATTCGATGTCTTGTTTCCAAGGGGTAATGTGCATCCATCTTACTAAATTCGCATTACTTTCTACCATCAATCCGTTGCTGTAATCGCTAAGCCAAGCTGGTACCGACAAACCAACTGCGGGCCATTCGTTACTGGTGCGTTGGGCATAACCTTTCATCATTAAAACACGGTCGTTTAAATAAACCATTCCGTTTTTAAATTCAGCTTTTCTGAAACCAGTTTTAGTGTTCAGTTCATCAACCGTAGTACCATTTACTTTTAAACGAGAAGTTACCGTATATAAATATCCATAACCCCAGCTCCAAAAGTTTAATCCATTCACTAGAGCTTCAGCTTTTAAAATTACGGTGTTGCCAGGGGCGATGTCTTGGACAGCGGAACTATAAGTTTTAATGATTTTATCATCAGCATCCTTAATCTCTACTTCATATTGAACGTTTTGAGTTTCAGTAGTTTCGTTTTTGACTTGAGATGCTGATACAATTACAGCACTTTTCCCCGTGATGTTAAAGTCTTTGGCATAGATATAATTACCTGTTGTTTTTAAAGTAGAGTTAAGCGGTAAGGTTTGATAAAGTTTTCCTGTAATATGCAAACGAACATTTTTAGAAATGCCACCATAGTTGGCATTAAAGTTTTTATCGTTCCATTGGTAGGTAGAATTTCTTTCTTTTTCTCGGTAAGTCCACGAGTTATCAATTCTTACTGCCAAAACGTTGTCTTTATCTTTTTCTATTAAGCTACTGATGTCGAAACCAAAAGAGGTAATACCGTTTTCGTGTCTACCAATAAATTTGCCGTTTAAGTAGAATTCTCCACCTTGTCTAATACCTTCAAATTCTAAAAATATTTTTTTTGCATCAGCACCTGCTGGAAGAATGAAATGTTTCCTGTACCAAGCAATTCCAGTCGATAAATCTTCAATAGATTTTTTGAAAGCCTCATCTTCATTCCAAGCGTAGGGTAGGGTTATGCTTTTCCAGTCTTTATCGTCGAAAGCAGCTTGTTCAGCGTCTTTTACATCACCAACATATAGTTTCCAACCTGGATTAAAATTATAAGTAGTTCTTTGGTTTTGAGCAAAGCTGATTTGACTTGCAATAGTAATAAGGCAAAAAAGCAATAGCAATTTGTGTTTCATACCTGATGTATTTGGTTTTATGCTAAGATACTTGCAGAGTTATGCTCATGCATCCTGTACTGTACTGAAATAAATCCCTTTTAATCGAGAATAATTCAATAAACAGCGGTTTTAGTTGAAGTAAAGCATATTGAATTATTTACGCAAACGTTTTCAAATGATGAAACAAATTTGTTGCAGGAAGGCATATGCAGAATAGTGTAGGCAAATGATATGTTTTTTAAAACTTAATATCTTTTCAAATCTGCGGCCCAATTCCAGCTTAATAATTTCAATGTGAACTTTTAACCTGTGTTTTTTAGAATTAATATTTTATTATTGGCAATTATTTGGAACCAGTTAAACACAATTAAAATGCCTTATCAGCCTCAAACAAATCGTTACCAAGCTATGCAATATCGCCGTTGCGGTAATAGCGGATTAAAATTATCTGCCCTTTCACTAGGTTTGTGGCATAATTTCGGTTTTGTTAATCAAATTGAAAATAGTAGAAATATTCTTCATACGGCATTTGATAACGGTATTACACATTTCGATTTAGCTAATAATTATGGTCCGCCTCCAGGTTCTGCTGAAGAGGTTTTTGGGAAAATACTCAAATCAGATTTTTCAGGCTATCGCGATGAAATGATTATTTCTACAAAAGCAGGTTATACCATGTGGGATGGTCCGTATGGCGATTTTGGTTCTAAAAAATATTTGGTTTCAAGCCTCGACCAGAGTTTAAAACGTATGCAACTAGATTATGTGGATATTTTTTATCACCACAGACCAGACCCTGATACGCCACCGGAAGAAACAATGGCTGCCTTAGATTTAATTGTGCGTCAAGGTAAAGCACTTTATGTTGGTATTTCAAATTATAAAGCGTCAGAAGCCGAAAAAGCGATTGATATTTTGCAAAAACTAGGCACACCTTGTTTAATTCATCAGCCTAAATATTCTATGTTTGAGCGTTGGGTAGAAGACGGATTAATGGATGTTTTAGGAAATAAAGGAGTGGGATGTATTCCTTTTTCGCCTTTGGCGCAAGGTTTATTAACCGATAAATATTTAGACGGAATTCCTGCCGATTCTAGGGTGGCAACAAGCGGGGTTTTTCTTAATCAAAATAGCATCACTCCTGAAAAAGTAGAAAAGGTGAAAAAGCTAAATGAGATTGCTCAAGATCGTGGTCAGAAATTGGTTCATATGGCACTGGCTTGGTTGCTTAAAGACGAACGAGTGACTTCTGTATTAATTGGTGCAAGTAAACCGGCTCAGGTAACAGA
>SEDG01000954.1 GCA_004295885.1 Pedobacter sp.
GAAGTTGAGGAGAAAACAGAAAATAATTGTCACCCTGAGCGTAGTTGAAGGGCAAATTATTTTTTGTTTTTGGCCTTGGAAAAGTTTTCGATTACCTGCCTGCGGTAGGCAGGCGCTCAGAATGACAGCTATTGTGCTTAACTTAATTGACCGCAGGCAAATAAGTTACTTTCTTACGTGTTCTATGTCTCTATGTAGCTATCTATTATCTGCGCCTTTTCTGCCATCCAAATCTGCAGCATCTGCGATTAACATCAAAGATTAACACTGAAAATATCCGTTTCTTATACACAACTACCTACCTCATGCAAGTAGGCAAATAAGGTTATTTCTTATCTATCCTATGTCGTTATATAATTATATTATTCTTGACAACTACAATCGAATTAATTTCCGTCTGGTTTAACAATACTACTTTTAGGGCTTTCTGGCCATTTCCATTTATTTACATCATCCGGTTTTGATGGATTAAATACTGGTAAATCATCAACCAAGTATTTAGCTATCCCTAAATTTTGCTGTTTAATACCCAAAATAACACATTGCGCAATTTCATAAGCGCCATAAGGATTAAAGTGAGTGTTATCTGCCAATGCCTTGGTTTGTCCAGGATAACTATTTGCGGGATAATGATTTAAAAGCACCATCATTAGGTCCTTTATCTTTTTGGTCATTATGGCCGAACTCTATAAAAAGATAATCGCCTGGTTTCATTATGCTTAAAACTTTTGCTAACCTCCTACTCCCTAAAAAAGAGCCCAAGGTTAAGCCAGATTCAGCGTGATTGGCAATGGAAACTCCTGGCTTAAAAAAGCGTGGCACCATTTGTCCCCAAGATGCCCAAGGCTCATCATCTTGATTAACAACAGTCGAATTTCCTGCTAAGAAAACAGTGATTTGGTCATCGACTTTTGTGATCTCTAGAGAATTTAAATGAGTATTTAAATCAAACTCTAAGGTTAATTTATCGTCCCAATCTAATTTGGTTAACTCTCTTTCCTTCAAACCGACAACCTGCCCCCCACTTATATTTTTGTTTTTAACGTTTACTATAAATGTTTTAGTAACGTATTTCCCTGCTGCAGTCTTCACGTTTTCTAACATCAACCTTCTTGATTCTGCTTTAACGGTACTTTCAGAAGATT
>SEDG01000277.1 GCA_004295885.1 Pedobacter sp.
TTATTTCAGGATGTTCCTGTGGATACACAGTTTTACTTTGTACATTCTTATTTTATTGAATATAACCCTACTTTTGATATCGCGTCTGTTAATTATGGAAACAAATTTTCGGCAGCAATACAAAAAGATAATTTTTATGGTGTTCAGTTCCACCCAGAGAAATCTGGTGAAGCAGGGGAACGCTTATTGAAAAACTTCTCAAACCTAAGTTTATAAAATGTACATTATACCAGCAATTGATATTTTAGATGGAAAAGTTGTCCGCTTACGTGAAGGCGACTATAACCAAAAAACAGAATATGATGTTTCTATTAAAGAAATGATTGAGCGTTATCGTTCTAATGGAACTGATTTTATCCATATTATTGATTTAAATGGTGCCAAAGGCGATTTTAGCAATCAAAAGACACTGTTCGACATTATTAAAAAAACGGACATGAGAGTTCAATATGGTGGTGGCATAAGAACCATTGACCAAGTGAACAACCTTTTGGATTCTGGAATTCATCGTGTAATTGTAGGCACTCAAGCAATCAGCAACCCTGATTTTTTACCTGATTTAAGTAAAGCTTTTGCTAAAAAGGATGATTATGCCAACAGAATTGTAATTGCAATTGATGTTTTGGATGAAGTAATTAAATATTCTGGTTGGATAGCTCAATGGAAGATATTTATGAATTAGCTAAATACGACATTAGAAGTGTGGTGGTTGGTAAAGCCATTTATGAAAACCGTATTTCTATTGAAGAAATTAAGGAGTGGAACTTGAAAGCATTGAGTTCGATTTAAAACCCCTAAAAACATTTTGTCATTCTGACGAAGGAAGAATCTCTAAATAAGATGCTTCGTAACTCAGTGTGACAAACACAAAAATATGCTGAGTAAAAGAATTATCCCTTGCCTTGATGTAAAAGATGGTCGTACGGTAAAAGGTATCAACTTTGTTGATTTGCGTGATGCTGGCGACCCAGTCGAACTAGCTGCACAATATGCAAAACAAGGTGCAGACGAACTCGTGTTTTTAGATATTACTGCCACCCACGAACGTCGTAAAACGATGATTGAGATGGTAAAATCTGTTGCAAGACAATTAAACATCCCTTTCACCATTGGTGGTGGAATAACTGAAATTGCAGATGCAGAAGCATTGTTAAATGCTGGAGCAGATAAAATCAGTATCAACTCGGCAGCAGTTAAAAACCCTCAACTAATTGAAGATTTAGCCAAAACTTTTGGTGTTCAGTTTGTAGTTTTAGCAGTTGACACCAAACATATTGATGGCAAAAATATAGTTCACCTTAACGGGGGTAGATTAATTACCGAACTCGAAACTGAAGCTTGGATTAAAAAGGCCGAAGATTTAGGTGCTGGAGAAATCTTATTAACTTCTATGGACCACGATGGAACGAAACAAGGTTTTGATTGCAATTTGTTAGGTAAAATAAACAAGATGATTAACATTCCAATTATCGCCTCTGGCGGAGCAGGAAAAACCGAACATTTCACAGAAGTTTTCGAAAAAGCTGGTGTTGATGCTGCATTAGCCGCATCTGTATTTCACTATGGGGAAATTTTAATCCCAGATTTAAAACAAGAATTAAAAAGACACAATATTCCAGTAAGGATATAAATAAACTCGTCACTGCGAGGCACGAAGCAATCTTTACAGTTGAGCAGGCAATTGCCCCATCGCTTTATGACTACTTAGTGCCTCGCAATGACGAAATTTGATAAAGACAATGAATATAGATTTTGACAAAAGTGGCGGTTTGATTCCTGTAGTGATACAAGATGAACAAACTTTAGAAGTTTTAATGTTAGGTTACATGAATGCCGAAGCATTTGAGAAAACACAAGCGGAAGGTAAAGTAACCTTTTATTCTCGGTCGAAGAACCGTTTATGGACCAAAGGTGAAGAAAGTGGGAATTTCCTGTTCGTAAAATCTATTCATATCGATTGCGATAACGATACCATATTAATTAAGGCTAACCCTGTTGGTCCGACTTGCCATACAGGCAGCAGAAGTTGTTTTAAAACAGATTACAACCAGAATTTCATTTTCGAGTTAGAAAATATTATTGACGACAGGTATGAAAACCCTGTTGAGGGCTCATACATCAACAAAATGCGTGTTAAGGGTTTAAATAAAATCGCTCAAAAAGTTGGTGAAGAAGGTGTAGAAACCGTAATCGCCGCCTTAGCCGAAACTGAAGAGGATTTAATTGGAGAAGCAGCTGATCTACTTTTTCACTTGACTTTTCTCTTAAAAGAAAAAGGATTATCGATTAAAGATCTTGCTAAGAAATTAGAAAGTAGACACAAATAGATATGAGATTTGAGTATTGTGATTTGAGACAGTTCTAATCGCAATTCGCAGTACTCTCTAAGCAATACGAAAAAATGCTCAAACACCTCCATACCTTTACTGGTCACCAAAACCCAATTTATGCATTAGCAAATGCTGATGAAAAAGGCGTTTTCTTTAGTGCTGGAAATGACAAAGGTATTGTGGAGTGGTCGTTAGAAGCAATGGCGTTTGTGAAGGTAAAAACACCTGTGCAAAGTTCTGTTTACAGTTTGCTCAGGTATGATAATTTGCTTTTCATTGGAGAAAGAAGCGGGGCTTTTAGTGTTTATGATTTAACCAAACAGGAAATCATAAACAGAACTAACGCTCATTTAAAACCCATTTTTGATATTCAAATAGCCAAAAGCAAGAATGAATTGTTAACTACAGGAGAAGATGGTTCAGTAGCGGTTTGGTCGCTCGAAGATTTTTCAGAAATCTATCGCTTTCAAGTAGCTTATGATACGGTTAGGTGCATTGCCATTTCTCCAGATGAAACTGAAATCGCCTTTGGTTGCAAAGACCACCTGATAAGAATTTACAATTTGGCAGATTACAGTTTAAAACAAACGTTGGAAAGTCATTCTTTGCCTGTAACCTCATTAGCTTATCATCCTACTGGAAAATATTTGATTTCTGGCAGCAGAGATGCGCAATTGAAAATATGGATTTTACCAAACTATGAATTAGCTGAAACCATTCCCGCTCATATGTTTACCATTTATAACATTGCCTTTCATCCTACCCTGCCCTATTTTGCAACAAGCAGTCAAGATAAAAGCATTAAACTTTGGGATGCGGAAAACTTTAAACTCTATAAAATCTTAAGTCTTGAAAAAGGAGATTTTGGCCATTCGCACTCTATCAATAAAATTATTTGGAGTAGGGATGGAAAACATCTAATCTCAACAGGTGATGATAGGAAAGTTATGGTTTGGGAAATTAATGGTGACCTATAAAAATTCTTTTAAAAAAATATCCAATTCTATTTGGCAAAGATCTTTTAACAATGATTCCCCCTGCCACAATAGTTGTGATTTCACCCAATAAGTTTGAGACGGCTTCAATTCTAATTTCTAAATTTTTAGCAATAGCTACATCAACCACAGTCTCCTTAGTTTCATAGCCTATATATTTAGAAACTAACACCACTTTTTGATTCGCATTACGTTTGACTTGGATCTTAAACTTGCCATCGATGGATGTAGTAACAATGTTTTGCCCGCCTTTTACAGCTATGGAAACACCAGGCACTGTTAAGCCGTCACTATTATCTATCACCAAGCCAGAAATAGTAATTAAGGTGTCTGTGTGCTTAACAGGAACATTCAATTTACTAGATTTAGTATCATCCTGAAAAAAATTCTCATTACTTAAAAATTCATTAGAATAACTTTTGGTGCTGGTTAATAATGTTAAAGATGATGCAACAAATAGTTTGTAACTCAAATATTTAAATTTATTACTTGGAACTGGCTTTGGAATAAAATCAATTAGTTGCCTCTTGTTTATCCTCCCGCAAACATTACCCTTTGGATATTTGAAATAGTTCTGTAATTCAGTGGTACTAAATTTCGTAAAATCTAAAACCTCTTTCTCGCAACTCTCACAAAATCTACCCTTTTCAAGTGGCTTCATATTTCCCCAGTTCTCGGTACAGGGCTTTGGAATGGTAATTTTAAGATTCGACATAACGTTTTCAATAATATATCTAGAAGATGCTTTTTTACTAATTTTCCATAAGGCTATCCATTTTTAGTTTGGATATTTTATCTTAGCATTATGGACATACCAAAGAATTTACCAGTTTTAGATGCAGCGCAGATTAGGGTTTTAGGCGCTTTAATGGAAAAAAGCAAAACTACGCCAGACTATTATCCAATGACTTTGAACGGTTTAGCCGCTGCTTGCAACCAAAAAACATCTCGTAAACCTGTTGTTCAGTATGATGA
>SEDG01000955.1 GCA_004295885.1 Pedobacter sp.
CTGTACTAAAGATAAAATGAAAATACTGAAGTTGAGCTTTTATTTTTAGCGCTTAGTTTTTATGTTTTTCAAGGTGTCGGTTGGTTTTAAAACAACAGCTAACGTTTCGGGGCTTTGCGAATTTTTGATTTTACTTTAAGCAATTATCCCAAGCACTAACTTAATAAATAATTACTGAAACACGCATATCGCTTTTCGCCCAAAAATTTACAAAACCACTGTTAGGTGCAGTTATTTGGAATTTGAAATTTTGATTTCTGAATTTCTTTATTTATAGCTTCATTTAGCTTAAACTGCAAACTATTCATGTTAGCATAGTAATTAATTTTTTTTTTCTTTTGTTCCTTTGTTAAAACTATAGCAGTCGAACAGTATTTCTTTTTTTTATACCACTAAAGTATCTGATCTGTGGCTAATAAATAACAATTCTGTAACCTCAACTCCTTCATTTTATCTACTTCCTTTTGCAACACAGCAAACTGCTCAACACACAACTTTTCTGTCAACTTCAAAAAGCTCTCTACCAGTTCCAAAAATCGGTAAATGGACTTGTCGGCTGGCAGTTCATCAGACTTGCAATTATCCAAGGCTATGCTCTTGCACATCATTTCCAATAAGGCTTCATTGTCTGGTGTGCCCGTGTAATGTTGTAACGGCAAGCTCGAAAAGCATGCACTGATGTACAGCAATCTTTCCAGGTTGCCATATTTTTCTTGATAGCCCATGAACACACTAAAGTTTGCATTTACAAAATCTTGTATGGCTCTTATCGATGTGCCATTACCGTCTGTAACGATGAAAAGATAATAAGTCCATTGGTTTAAGACCTGATGTTTCGCAAAAACGCTATTCCTTTTTTCGCGGTGTTGCAACTTGGCAAACTGGTAAATCTGCAATGGCTTAAATTCTTGTGCCAATAACTCAATCAATCTGTTGAAATCTTTGTCGTGTTTTTTTTTGGTGGTTATGTTTTTCATAGCTGTAAGGTTATATCCGTTTATCTTTTTATCATTGTAAGTATTTAACCGTTTATCTATCCGTTTTTTGTAAGAATAATTTTAGTAAAAGACAGGTCTTGCCCTGGACGGTTGGCGATTAGCGGGGGTTGTTCGTTTATTATGGTTTCTTCGGGAATTCTTCGGGTGCGCTTCGAGGTTTCTTCGGGAACTGTTCGGGAAGCGTTCGAGTCTGCTTCGGGAAAGCTTCGGGAAGGCTTCGGGAAACGGTCGTCCTTTTATCGGGATTTTCCCGAACAGCTGGCGACGCGGACACGACCAGCACACGACCATTTCCCCATCCTTTCTCGGAGCAGATGCAATGGAGAAACGAGCAGGCATAAATGCCCACCCGAAGGATTTCGCATTGCTGCGAT
>SEDG01000278.1 GCA_004295885.1 Pedobacter sp.
GGTAAGTGAATGTAATTGCAAATGTTATCGTATTTAGCAATGGTGTATAAAACTTCGTCGGTAATGTCTTTTGGATGCGAAGTAGAAAAACGAACTCTTAAATCTGGACTAATCTCTGCAACCAATGCTAATAATTGAGCAAAATTCATCGAGCCTTCTTCCGCAATTGCATGCTCATTTCTGCGAGTTCCTGGTAAATCTGTCTTGTTAGTTAAAGCTTCTAACAGAGCATCTCCAGTTAAGGTGTTCATTTCATCGGCCAAATCATTTGTTACGACTTGGTTGGCCTTTGGCTTTGTCCAATGGTAAGAATCAACGTTCTGACCTAACAAAGTAACTTCGCGATAGCCACTTTCGAATAAATCTTTACATTCATTAATGATAGAAAATGGGTCTCTGCTACGCTCACGACCGCGTGTAAATGGTACAACGCAGAAAGAACACATGTTGTCGCAACCACGCATAATGGTTACAAAAGCAGTAATGCCGTTGCTATTTAAACGAACTGGACTAACATCTGCATACGTTTCTTCACGAGATAAAATTACATTAACAGCTTTATGTCCTTCTTCTACCTGACTAATTAAACCTGGTAAATCGCGGTAAGCATCTGGACCAACCACCACATCAACTAACTTTTCTTCTTCTAAAAACTTAGCTTTCAAACGTTCGGCCATACAACCTAAAACGCCAACAATTAATTTCGGATTTCTTTTTTTCTCTACACCAAATTGTGATAATCGATTACGAACACGAGTTTCGGCGTTTTCGCGAATAGAACAAGTGTTGATGAAAATAACATCTGCTTGATGGTAGTCTCCGGTAGTTTCAAAACCTGTATCTGCTAAAATGGAAGCAACAATTTCGCTATCTGCAAAATTCATTTGGCAACCATAACTTTCAATGTACAGTTTTCTACCATCGCCTTTTTTTGGAGTTTCTAAAAGCAAAGCCTCTCCTTGGCGTTCTTCATCGTGTTTCTTATCCGTAAGCTGTAAATCAATCATATTAAGTTGTGAGTTATGAGTTTTGAGTTAAGAGAACAAGTCTAAAACCTGCAAACTACAAACCTTCCACTCATCTAAATTGGGTTTCAAAAATACAAAATATAATTTATAAATGACAAATTGTCAGCATCAAAAATAACTCTCCTTACAAAATTCAAACAATACGACCACGATTTGAGTTATTACGTAAATCATCTTATGCAGGCTAAAAAACGCAGTACTAAAAAGATACTTACTTGGGTAGGAGGTATTTTGTTAACGCTCATTATATTAGTTGGAGGGGTAGCCATTTACTTTAGTGCGAAGTGGAAACCGTTACTAACAGAAAAAATTAAAGAAGGCGTTTACGAAGGTTCTAATCATTTATATAAAATCGAATTTAAAGATATTCATTTGAATTTGGTTACTGGAACCGTTGTTTTAGACAGCATTAAATTAACGCCAGATACTTCAGTTTTTAATCAGCTTAAAGCGATAAAAAAAGCACCCACTCATTTATTTAGAATTAAACTGGCGCATTTAAACTTAAAACGAGTGAGTATTTTAAAGGCTTATTTCGATAAGGAAATTATCATGAACGATATCATATTGGATAACCCATCCATAGATATGGTCTATCATAAAGTGCCTAAAAGAACGGATACAGTTAAAGACGACAGGACATTATACCAGCAAATTTCAAACTCGTTAAAATCCATCAGGGTTTTAAATATTAAAGTGATTGATGCTGATTTTGATTATTATAATGGTCCAAAAAAATTAAATGCAGTTAAACATTTGAGCATAAATGTAAAAGATGTCTTGATAGATTCACTAGCGCAATTTGATACAACTAGGGTTTTTCACGCGAAAGATATTGCTTTTGCAATGGCCGATTATAGTTCGCTAACGGCGGATAAAATGTACACCATAAAGGTGGATACCGTGAGAGGTTCCTTAAATAAAAAGACTTTAAGAGTTGTGGGCGTTCAACTCATACCAATGTATCCTGACTTGACTTTTAGTAGGAAATACAATACGCAAAAAGACCGCTACAATTTAAAATTTGATGAATTGAGCTTCAGCGGAATAGATTTTATCTCTCTGAATAACGATGGGAATTTACACGCTAAAAGATTGAACATTGGCCCTGGAAAAGTTGCTGTATTTTTAAATAGAGAGCTATCGCCACCAAACTTTGATAAGGGTAAAAATTTTCCGCATAATGCGCTAAAAAGATTATCAATTGAAACATTGGTTGATACCTTAACTTTAAACAAATTAGATATTGCTTATACAGAATTTAATCCAAAAACGAAGGAACGTGGTACCTTACGCTTGGAGAATTTGAGTGGAAAAATTTTAAATATCACCAATGATTCTTTGAGGCTTTCTAAAAAGAATCACGCTTATGCAGATTTAACTACTTACGTGATGGGAACAGGAAAGTTGAATGTCAAAATCGATTTCAATTTAACTTCAAAAGATGCTGCATTTAGCTATGTTGGTCACGTTAGTCCGTTTAACTTGAAAGTTTTAAACCCACTTTCTAGGTCTTTGGGATTGGTTTCTATTAATACTGGAAGCGTTAAATATGTAGATTTTACTATTAATGCCAATGAAAGAGGGAGTACAGGTTTTGTGAAGTTTGCCTACAATGATTTAAAAGTAAATCTCTTAAAAGAAGACGAAAATGGGGTAAAGGAAAAGAAGGGTTTATTATCGTTTTTGGCAAATACGATTTTAATTAAAAATGATAATCCGACAAAAGGAGAGGAGTTAAGAGTTGCTAATATCACCTTTACCAGGGCGCCACAAGCTTCGTTTTTTAACTTGATGTGGAAGAGTGTTTTTATGGGCATAAGAGAAACCGTTGGGTTGGGAATTGTTCCAGTAAAACCGATGAAAGAGCCTGTGTCTAGTAAAAAATCACAACGAATTAAAAAACGTGCAGAAAGAAAAGCCGAAAAGGCCAAAAACTAATTTTGTCATTCTGAGCGTCTTTGTCATTCTGACGAAGGAAGAATCTATAAAGAGAAATTAACGTAGAGATTCTTCCCAGGCTCAGAATGACAAATCTTAAAATCATTTACTATATTGGAACAAAAAACAAACGTCCAGTATGGCTGATAAGGCACCTCGAAAATTTAAAGTATTAAAATGGGTTTTAGGAATATTATTATTCATTACTGTAAGTTCAGTCGGCGCTTCTTGGTATATCAGTGTAAAGTTTAAACCGCTAATTAAAGCAGAGCTAAAAGAGTTGGTGCAAAAATCAACTAATGGTTTGTACAGCGTAGATTTTTCTGAAATCCATACCAATCTCATTACAGGTTCTGCTACTCTATTGGATGTAAAAATTACTCCAGACACCAACGTTTTTAAGCTTCTAATAGCGGCAAAAAAAGCGCCTAATAATCTTTATTACATTAAATTAAAGGAACTGGCCATTAAAAAGTTCCATCCGTTTAATATCTATTTCAATAAAAAGGTAAATGTAGATTTATTGTTGTTTGATAAGCCAGACATCACAATGGTTAACAAACATTTCGATTTTAACGACAACAGGCCTCCACGACCAAGGGTTTCTCCTTACGATTACATCAAAAAAATGTTCAAATCTTTAAGGGTAGAAGTGGTAGATTTTAGGAATGCCAGGTTTAAATATGTGAATAACAATGGGCCAATAGCCGATACAGATTCTGTGGCAAACATCAGCATTACGCTAAATGATTGGTTAATCGATTCGCTTTCTGCGCAAGATAAAACAAGGCTTTATTTGCTAAAAGACATTAAGGTTAACGTGGTAAACTATGTTTATGCCACGCCAGATAGCATGTATCACATTAATGTTAATCAATTAGATTTTGCCGCATCTAGCGGAAAAGTGAACATTAAGGAATTTGGTTTAGTGCCTCGTTACAGCGAAGCCGAATTTGCTAAGGTTGCAGG
>SEDG01000279.1 GCA_004295885.1 Pedobacter sp.
TACGACCAATTTGCTGCACAATGTGATGCTTTGAAACGCATCAATAACATCATTATCGATTTAGACAGAGACATTTGGGCGTACATTTCTAAAAATTATTTTAAGCAAAAAATCAAGGAAGGTGAAGTTGGTTCATCGGCTATGCCACATAAAGTAAACCCAATCGATTTTGAAAACGCTGAAGGTAACGCTGGTTTAGCTAATGCTTTATTCGAATTTTTTGCAGCAAAACTGCCTATCTCTCGTTTACAAAGAGATCTAACTGATTCAACAGTATTGAGAAATATTGGTGTTCCAATGGCTCATACAATAATCGCCATCAGTTCTACTTTAAAGGGATTGAACAAAATTATCCTTAATAATGATGCAATAGAATCAGATTTAGAAAATAACTGGGCTGTAGTTGCCGAAGCAATACAAACTGTTTTACGACGCGAAGCTTATCCGAATCCCTACGAGGCATTAAAAGCTTTAACACGTACCAACACCAAAATTACTGCACAAACAATGGCTGTGTTTATTGATGAATTGGATGTGAACGACATTATCAAAGCGGAATTGAAATTAATTACGCCGTTTAATTATACGGGGATATTTTAAGAATAACGAACAAAGAGTAAGGATTTAAATCAAATTGGTAATCTCATCTCTTTTATCTTTGCTCCTTAATCTTTGCTCTATTTAACAAATGACCTAAAATAGACAACAACATCAACTATTTAGAATTAGAATTAATTATTTTTGTAGCATAATATTAAAGACATGACTATTAACGTATATACAGAGCAAACCCCAAATCCAGCTACAATGAAGTTTATGGTTAATAAACTTTTAATTAACGGTAGCGAAGATTTTGCAACAAAAGAAAGTGCTGAGCATTCTCCTTTTGCTAAAGAATTGTTCAAGTTCAACTTTGTGAGTGGTGTATTTTTTGCAAGTAACTTTGTAACTATCACTAAAATCGAAGACGCTGAATGGGCTGATATCGAAGCTATCTTAAAAGAATTTGTTAAAGGCGCAGTAGAATCGGAACTTAAAATAAAAGAAAACACCACTGAAGATGCACCAGCGTTTGAAGGAAGTGAATTAGAAATTAAAATTCAACAAATATTACATGATTACGTTCGCCCAGCTGTAGAGCAAGATGGTGGCGCAATTAGTTATAAATCATTTGATGAAGGCGTTGTTACTGTAGAATTGAGAGGTTCTTGCAGTGGTTGTCCATCTTCTACTATTACATTAAAATCTGGAATTCAGAACTTATTACAGAGAATGGTTCCTGAGGTTAAGGAAGTTGTTTCGATGGCCTTGTAAGATTTGGTCAATTGGTTAGTTGTTGAATCGGTTAACTGAAAAGAGTCCAGACTTAAAGTTTGGACTCTTTTTTTATGAGATAAAATACAATGAGTTTTAAGGGCAATTCCTTGCGGTTGCCCATATACTAATTAATTTTGTATAGGAGGATAATTTTATGAAATGAGCGGGGGCGAGCCCAGCTCCTACAGATTTCTAAAAGTATTTTTTTATCGTTGCTAAAATCTCTTCAGTTAACAAACCATTAGTAGCTAAAACTTCTCTTTTTTGTAAAAATTCCTCGCCCCCTGAAAAGTTCATGATTTGTCCTCCTGCTTGCTGAACCAAGTACGCACCTGCGGCAACATCATAAGAATTTAAATTATACTCGAAATAAGCATCAAATCTTCCACAAGCTACGTAAGCTAAATCTACCGCCGCAGAGCCTATTCTTCTTAAGCCATGGCATTTCTGCATCATATCTGTAAAAAGCTGAATGTATTGCGGTTGTTTATCAAACTGATAATATGGAAATCCAGTTGCTAATAAACTTTGCGTAAGGTTTTCAGCTTTAGAAACTCTTATTTCTTTATTGTTCAATAATGCTGGTCCGCCTTTATAAGTAGCAAACATTTCGCCTCTATTAATTTCGTAAACTACGCCAATGATAGGTTTATCTTCCTCATAGAGCGCCACGCTAACCGAATAAGTTGGAATGCCGTGGATAAAGTTGGTTGTTCCATCTAAAGGGTCAATTATCCAAGTAAAAGTTCTATCGGTGATGTTCTCTGTATCCTCTTCAGTGATAAAACCAGAGCCAGGCAATATCTTAGACAAGTTTTTAACCAATTGTTTCTCAGCGTTTTTATCGACATAAGAAACCATATCATTTAAGCCTTTATATTCAATCGAATTTGAATCGAAGGCCATAGATTCTTTACGGATAAAATTACCCGTTAATCGCGTTGCAGCGACTACTTTTGAGCATAATAATTCGTAATTCATCTTTAATAATTTGCGTTTTTCTCTTTGTTTTTAATCGAATAGATGACTAAAATTAATCCTCCAATAAACAAAAGTGAAGATATGAGCTCTGCTTGTGTAAATGGAATACCAGCAACTGTATATTTAGAATTTACCCGAATTAATTCAATGAAAAACCTTTCAACTCCGTTCAACATTAAATAAATTCCAAACATCATTCCAGGTAATTTAATGCGTTCACGAATTTTCCATAAAATGATGAATAAAATAAACGCCAAAATGACCTCATAAATTGGAGTTGGATATACAGGCTGAGCCAATTCGTTACAATAATTACCAATACAACCGGCAATATGATTACCTTCTCTAGCTACGTTATTTGGATAAGTATAGGCCCATAACCAATCTGGCAACCAAGTAAATGGCTTAGGATTTAAGTTTGGAATTCCCCAATCTCCATCTCCTGATAAATGACAACCAATTCTTCCAACGCTATAAGCCAACATCATTCCTGGTCCGCCAACATCTAACATGTGTAATGGTTTGATACCATTTTTACGAGCAATGTACAATACAGCTGCACCACCACAAATTAAACCGCCATAAAAAGTCAGACCTGTAAAAGAGAACAATCCGCCAATTGGGTCTTTAACGAACGTGTCCCAATGTTCTAAATTATCAAAAATCTTTGCGCCTAAAAAACCCCAAACTGCTGCCCAAACCACCATACTACTCATCACTTCGTGAGGATGCACTGTTACCTCAACTTTTTTAGGTTTAGGAAGCTTTGTTTTTTGTTTCTCGCTATAATCCCAATAGGCAAAAATGATGGCTAGTATTATACCGCCAATTACATTTCCTTTGGTCGAAAGTAAAACTCCTTGCTGGTCGTTTACAAATAATTTATAATTAATGATGGCATAGACAAGTTTATATCCAATTATAAAGCCAAAAAATGCATTCAATAAGATATCTGAAACATTCGCTGGTTCTCCAACAGTAATTATCCTTTTAGTTGGATGGATTAACCCCAAAGCTTCTTTTCGTTTCAATTCTTTTGTAAAAGCCCAATAACCGGCAACAAATGCCAATGCTACAAAAACGCCGAAAGTGTTAAATGGAAGTGGAATATCTACACCAAAAAGGTAAGATATGAAATGCGAAACGGTTGGAAACATACAAAATTAGTTTAAGCGAAGATAGGAAAGAAAATTAAAGAGTAAAGAAAGTCTTGAGTCATTAGTCTAAAGTCTTGAGTAATATTATTGCTCAATTAAACTCAAGACTAACGACTTCAGATTTTAAAAAAAGTCTTGAGTCATTAGTCTAAAGTCTAGAGTAATTTTATTATTCAATTAAACTCCAGACTAACGACTCAGGACTCCTGACCCTCTTACCGCCATTCTCCGTACAAAATAAATGCTCCCCAATAAAATGGATGTGCAAATTTTGGATTGTGGCTTAATGTTTCCTGTGCTTTTCTTAGTGCTTGTGCCTTTGGCATAGATTTGCCCATATTTTCGTAAAATGCACTCATTAGCAAACTTGTTGCTTCATCATCTACAGACCAAAGCGAGGCTACTACAGATTTAACACCACTTACTAAAAGTGAATTTGCAGGAGAAACATACCATCCCTTATTCACAGTTTGTGTTAC
>SEDG01000956.1 GCA_004295885.1 Pedobacter sp.
GGGCAATCCATTTTATGTTGCTCATCATTAGGCACTAACACCAAACCATATTTATAAGGTGTTTTTACTTCTTGATAAATCTTTTCCATCTCTGATTGAGGAACAGGATTAGATTTTTGTGCATTTACTTTCAAAGCACAAATAAACAGGAAAAGAAATAGGCTTATCTTTCTCATTTGTTCTTAACATTAAATTGATAATAACCAGAACCCACTGCAATTTTGGACCTACCATTTTCTACACCTATATCAGTAAAAGTGGCATTGCGCTCTTCTGTAATAACAGCTTTAGGAAGTATGGGCAAATAGATTACAGCCGTTGTATTAGCAGGAATATTTACTTCCAAAGTAAAAGTATCAGCCGTTTTTTTCCACTTTGCGGTAATTAAACCATAAGGCGAATTGTAGCTTGTATTAGCAGATGTTAAATCGCCAACTATTTCAGGTTGAATTTTAATCTGTTTAAAAGCAATGGAACCTTCATCTTGTCTGATGCCACCAACTCCACTATAAAACCATTCCATTAAATGCCCCAACATAAAATGATTGTTCGAAACCGTCGGCAAAGCTGCCCAACTTTCAGTTAAAGCCGTTGCACCTTTGGCAAGTTGCATCCCATAGCCAGGCACATCAGAGCGACTATTCATATCGAAAATCACATCTGACCTGCCTTCATCCTCCAAAACCCTCAATAAATAACGATAACCGATATCACCAGCAGTAAGGCTATTATTTTTGCTTCTAATGTCTTTTATGATGTTTTCTACAACAGCTTGTTTGTAGTTTGCCCAAAAGATTGGCTATTTTCTCCAAAACTGTTAAATCGTAATAATAGATTGCTGTTCCAGTAACGCCCATCGGTGTCAATTGCGAAACACCTGGCGGATTCGGGCCTAAATCATACCAGTCGCCTAAACCTTGAGATAAAATATGGTTGTTTGCTTTCGTCTTTAAATAGTTGATGTAACGCTGCATCATCGGATAATACTCAACCATGGCTTGTTTATCGCCATACCACTGATACAAATACCAAGGCATTAAAATACCACTACTGCCCCATTCTGGAGAATCGCGAAACATATCTCCGCCCCAAGTAAAGTGCACATATTCTGGCGCAATTTCAGGGATTAAACCATCAGCAGTTTGCGAATTTTTCATATCCTGCAAAGCTTTTTTAAATAACAGCGCTACATCATAATTGTAACGAACCGAACTTCCCATTAGGTGTAATTCTTCTAACCAGCCTAATTTTTCGCGGTGCGGACAATCGGTAAAAACACTTACCATATTGCTTTTAATTGCCCA
>SEDG01000280.1 GCA_004295885.1 Pedobacter sp.
AACCAAACGGTTAAAGACTCAGAACCTAAAGCAACACCTTGTTTAATTACTTCGATGTTATGTTCAATAGCTTGCTTACGAACCGCTTTATCTACGTGTTGCAATGAACCAAATTTATAACTTACCGGAGAACCAGGTTGGTCTTGGAATGTGTTTGAATTTACTGCATCAAACTTCAAACCGTAACCTGCAGCCAAACTTTTAATTTGCTCAGGGTTTTGAGGGATATCCCATGGGATGTGTAAAGAAATAGCACCACTTGAGTTATTTAAAGCGTGTAATAAACCTACGTCTTCAATCTTCTGCTCTAAATTTGTTGGCTCACCGCCTCCGGTTGCGAAACGTCCGAAACGTGTACCTCCAGTTCCTAGGGCCCAACTTGGGATAGCAATTTGGAAATCTACCAGTTTTTTTAGGATGGCTTCAATATCGATATGTGACCACTCGCTTTTTAAGTTGTTAAATCGCTGTTGATGAGTGCTTGAAAGAGAGTCGTTGTGTTGTGCTATTTGATTTTTCTCAATGTTCATGAGTACGGTTTGGTTATTAGGTTTTTAAAAACGACTTTGTCAAACTTCTAGACTTGCTGAAAATAGTTTGACAAAGTTAGGTAGTTGAGTATTTAACTTTGTCAAACCATAGGCAAGGTGCCTAGAGGTTTGACAAAGTAATGGAATTATTTATTTAACATGTTTCCAGTAGATTTGCTTAGCAAGCCACCTACAAATGCAAAACAAGCATTTGCAATGTCGTCTGGTAATATAATTTGATTTAGCAAGGTACGTTTTGCATAATAAGCAGGCAATTCTGCAACGGTAATACCGTATGCTTTTGCTCTACCTTCTGCCCAGCCGCCTGCCCAAATATTACTATCGCTAATTACAGCATCTGGATTTACCACATTTACACGAATGTTATCTGCACCTAATTCTGCGGCATTTAATCTGCTTAAATGTAATTGAGCTGCTTTTGCACTGCCGTAACCTGCATTATTTGGACCACTTACTAGCGCATTCTTACTTACAATGTTTATGATGTCGCCACCAATATCTTGTTTTTTCATTGTTGCTGTAGCTGCTTGAGTAACAAAGAATTGTCCTTTCACTAATACATCATACAATAAATCCCAATCTTTTTCTCCGTGGTCTGCAATTGATTTAGAGATGGATAAACCTGCGTTATTAATTACAATATCAATTCCACCGAAAGCTAAAGCTGCCGAATCGAAGGCCGTATTGATATCATCAGCACTAGTTACGTTTAAAACTGCTGTGCTGTAAGCATCTTTACCATATAATTTTAGGAATTCAGCGCCTGCTTCTTCCAATCGCTCTGCGTTCATGTCGTTTAAAATAACAACACCGCCTTCTGCAACGAATTTTTTAGCAATTGCTTTTCCAATTCCGCCTGCACTACCCGTAATTAAAGCAATTTTACCTGTTAACGGTTTAGGCTTAGGCATGCGTTGCAATTTAGCTTCCTCTAACAACCAATATTCGATGTTAAATGCTTCTTGATGTGGCAACGAGGTGTACTCAGAAATAGCTTCAGCACCTTTCATTACGTTAATGGCATTGGTATAGAATTCTGCCGCTACCCTAGCAGTTTGTTTGTCTTTAGAAAAAGTAAACATTCCAATACCTGGATATAAAATTACAACTGGATTGGTATCGCGAATTGCAGGACTATTTGGGTGTTTACAAGTCTCATAATAGTCAGTATACATTTGTCTGTAAGCCTCAAAAGCTGGCGTTAAACTCGCCTTTAAAGCTGCAACATCAGATAAATCAGCATTACTAGCTAAATCTAAAACTAACGGACTTATTTTAGTACGCAAGAAGTGGTCTGGGCAACTAGTACCCATTGGCGCTAAGCGACTTAAATCATTTGAGTTAATGAATTCCAACACTCTGGTATCATCAGTAAAGTGACCAATCATGTGTTGTTTTGAAGAACATAAACCACGTAAAACTGGTGCTAAAGCAGCTGCTTGTTTTTTACGTAAATCTTCAGCAGCACTTTCTATTTTTTGTCCCCCGAAAACTGGACCTTTTTTACCGTAATTTTCGTTTAGGTATTCTGAGCAAATCTCAATTACATCTAAAGTGTTGATGTAACTTTCGTAAGCTGTATCGCCCCAAGTGAACAAACCGTGAGAACCTAACATTATGCCTCTAATGCCTGGATTTTCATCCAAACACTTTTTAAGCGACAATCCTAATTCAAAGCCTGGTTTTTTCCATTCAACCCAACCAATTGTTCCGTTGAAAAGCTTTTCTGTAATTGCTTTACCATCTTTAGCTGCTGCAATTGCAATAGCCGCATCTGGGTGTAAGTGGTCGATATGCGCAAAAGGCAAGAACCCATGTAATGGCGTATCAATTGAAGGTGCTTTAGAACTTAAATCGAAAATACAGTGGTTAAATAACTCAACCATTTCATCTTCATGCTCTACGCCACGATAAATATTTTTAAGACTTCTTAATCTATCAACGTAAAGTGCCGCTAAGCCGCTTTTTTTCAAAGTACCTAAATCGCCACCAGAACCCTTAACCCACATTACTTCGGTTTCCAAGCCAGTTAACGGGTCTTTCTCTTGCAACTTGCAAGAGGTATTACCACCACCGTAATTGGTTAAGCGTAAATCTGCACCTAATAAATTAGAACGATAAATTAATAAGGCCACCTCATCGCCTGCTAATTTTGCAGCCTCAGCATCATCCCATAAATAACTTACGTATTTATAACTCTTTGTATCGATTGACATTTTATATAATTTTATTTTTTTAAACCTTAATTGAATTTCCGTAACCTACAATTAATACAGATAAGATAATGGTAGCTATACCTACTATAATTGTAATTAATGTACCTTTTGACACACCTTTCCATTCTTTTAAAATCAGGCCCCAAGCGTTTGCAATTAAAATGATAAACGCCATGTGCAAAATCCAAGAACTTGCACCGTTGCCCATTTTGCTTTCGCCCATGCCATAAAAGAAGAATTGTAAGAACCAAGTTGTTCCAGCTAATGCTGAAAAGATATAATTTTTTAATAATGGAGTTTTTGCATTGGTATAATCTCCAAATGTTTTATTTCTAGCATTTAAAATCATACACCAGATGAAGTTGGTGGTTAAACCACCCCAAAGGATAACGATATAAGTAACATTATTTGAATAAAGGAAATTTGTAGTTTCAGTAGGATTAGCTGCTTTCCATACTGTATTTACTGCATCAGAAATTGGCTTTCCAGCTTCGATACCAAAATTGAAACAAGCACTTAACACACCTGAAACGATGCCAACAAATAAACCTAATCCGAATTTATATTCTGTTTTAACTTCTAAGCCATGTGGGTCGGTAACAGCTGTTTTTAACTGTTTCTCTTTCATCATTCCGGCTTTACCGCAGATGATAATACCTATTACACAAACCAAAAGCCCTAACAATACCATCTGCCCCCAATCCGTGGTTAAAAACATGGTAAACGTGTCTTTACCTTCTTTTGGGAAAACATCAAAATAAATTGATGGTAAGATGGAACCCAACACCATACAAAGCCCTAAAATAATAGAACTACCTAATGAAACGCCAAGGTAACGAACCCCCAATCCGTAGGTTAATCCTCCAATACCCCATAAAACACCAAAGAAATAGGTTAGCAATAAAACGCTTCCTGTTGCACTACTTAAAAATTCTGTAAAGTTTGGTACAGTTAAATAAGCTGCTAATGGCGGTACAATTAACCATGAAAAAATACCACCTACTATCCAGTAACTCTCCCACGACCAACCTTTAACTTTTTTGTACGGAATGTAGAAACTACCAGAGGCGAAGCCACCGATAAAATGAAAGAAAACACCTAAAATTGCTTGCATATAATATTATATTTGGTTTGTCTAATGTAGAAATTGATTGAAATTTAACTGTTATGTACTGTTATGTCGGTATTGCATATAAATGATTACTTCAATAGTGAATATATGATAATATGCTAATAGTTAATAACCTACTTGTAAAATAACTGGACCCAATAGCCCAGATGGCAATAACTTATCGGTCTTTTTAAATACAATATTAGTATTGGTTAGTCGCTTTTCAACTGGCAAGGCTACATCTCCAATTAAACGATTAGGCCATTGGTTAATCACTTCAATTTCTAACAAATTTGCCGTTGGTTTAATATCGTTAGTAATTTCCAGCATCCAAGGTGTTGTCCAAACTGTACCCAAATCTTTTCCATTCAGCTTCACACTTGCTATGTCTTTAACTATGCCTAAATCTATAAATAGCAGTTGTCCTTTTTGTAAAGATTTTATTAAATCAAAGGTTTTAGTGTACAAAGCTTTACCAGAATAATATTTGATGCGCTCGTCGGCACTTAAACTCCAATCTTGCAAAGTTTCAAAAACTACTTTTTCTGGTCCACCCCATTTAGTATCGAAATTAACTTGCCAAG
>SEDG01000281.1 GCA_004295885.1 Pedobacter sp.
AAAAATAACGGTACTTATTACGATTTAGTTTTCGACCAAGTTAAGGCTGGCGGAATCATCATTGTGGATAATGTACTGTGGAGTGGAAAAGTGCTGAACAATGCACAAGACAAAGACACCAAAAACATTAGTAATTTTAATGACCAGATTGCTGCAGACAACAGAGTTGAGAAATTAATTCTGCCTGTGAGAGATGGTTTATTTTTGATAAGAAAAAAGTAGTTTAACTGTATAATTGTTTAAACTGTTTAACTGTTTCGTTCAATTAAACAATTGAGACAATTAACCAATTAACCCTAAAAAAATGAAGAAAATATTTACTTTCTGTTTATTCATTTTAATGCTCTCGAAAGTTAAAGCACAATCTACTGAAGATTACATTGCTGAGCATGTAAGCCATGCACAAGAATTAATGAGACTTCATCAACTACCTGCAAGCATAATTTTAGCGGTTGCCATACATGAATCTGCGGCAGGAAAAAGCAAGATTGCCAAATATCTAAATAATCATTTTGGGGTAAAGGGAGAGAATACCAATACAGAAATAAGGTCATCGTATAGAGATTATCCGACAGTAGATTCTTCTTATAATCACTTTGTGGCTTTTTTGCATAGCCGAAGTTATTTTGACGTTCTTTTTAGTAAATACGACCAATACGATTTCAAGAATTGGGCAAAAGGAATACAACGTGGCGGTTATGCACATAGCAGAACTTGGTCATCGCAGGTTATTGCCTTAATAAACAAATACCAGCTATATCTTTATGATGAAAGACCTGATGATTATCTGGAAACCGTTCTTCCTGTTGCTGAAGTAGCTGTTAAAAAAACGACCAGTAGAGGCAAGGTAAAATCACTAACCAAAAAAACAAATACTTATACTGTTAAAAAAGGTGATAACTTGAATAAATTAGCCGAACGAACTGGAACTACATCCGCAGCGCTGATGAAGAAAAACGGATTGAAATCGGCTGCGCTACAACCTGGTCAAAAACTTAAACTATAATGAAGAAAACCCTACTATTTTTGTCCATTGCCATTGTATTTTTTAGTTCTTGCAAGTCGAGGCAATATAGCCGCAACAACAAACAAATTGAAAAGGCTGCAAATAAAGAAAATCCTAATTTCACTACCTATACCACACTAAGCTACATAGAGACTTTTAAAGCAGTGGCGATAGAAGAAATGAATAAATATGGCATTCCTGCAAGTATAACCTTAGCGCAAGGAATATCAGAATCTGGTAGTGGAAACAGTACCTTAGCTAAATATGCGAATAATCATTTTGGCATTAAATGTACATCTGATTGGAAGGGAAAGGCCTATTACAAAGACGACGACCAATCTAACGATTGTTTCAGGGTTTATAAAGATGCTAGAGAATCTTACAAAGACCACTCAGAATTTTTAAAACGTAAACGTTACAGTTTCCTTTTCGAACTTGATAAAAACGATTACAGAAACTGGGCAATTGGTTTAAAAACAGCTGGCTATGCTACCGACCCGAAATATGCTGATAAGCTGATTGGCATTATTGAAAAATATAAATTAAATCTATATGATTCTCCAGAATCTGAAAGCGAAAAAGTTGCTAGAGAGGACCGAGTTTTTACGGAGATAAACGCAAATATTCCAGTTGAGAAGAAGAAATTTGCACCTGTTGAAATTGCACCCAAAGACCCGCCTACTGCTGCCACTACTACCGCACCAGCCGATGGTTATTATGTGGTAAAACAAGGCGATACTTTATTTAAAATCTCTCAACTTTTTAAACTAACAGTTGATGAATTGAAGGCTTTGAATAAAATGACTGACAACAACATCAAAATCGGCCAAAAACTATTGGTAGTTAAATAATGTTAAGATAGCTAAACCTTATTTGCTTATCTTGTAGTTTTGTAAGCTAATGAAATCTATCAGTCTATTTCTTTTCATGCTATGCTGCTGTGCTCACCTCTTTGCTCAAAATAAAGCGGTGCAAGGTTTTGTGGTAGACAAGGATAGCAAACTGCGATTGGCGAAAGTTTATATCTACAATCCATCATCAGACGAAGGCATTTACAACAACAATAAAGGCGAATTTACCGCAAACGCAAAAGTTGGCGACACTTTATTTGCCGCCTTGAGTGGTTATGGAATGGATACCGTAGTTTTTAAAGGTCAAAGTGCATTAGTGTTCCAACTAAAATCGTTAAGCATCAAGCTAAAAGAAGTTAAAATCTTTGGCAAAACACTTACACCGCAAGAACAATACACTAAGCGACAGAGAGAGTACAAATATCAACTAGATAGAGGTAGTTCGAAAGATTTATTTACCATGGGACTTGATAGGGTTGGTTTAGGTATCGATGCCATTTATAATTTATTAAGCCGCCAAGGAAAAAACGCTAGGCATTTGCAAGCTATTTTAGAACGCGACTATAGAGAAGAAATTATAGATTATCGTTTTAAACCAGATTATGTGAAAGCGTTAACAACTGCCAATGACACCGAGTTAAAAGATTTTATGTCGCAGTATCGCCCCACTTACCAATTTACTTTATCTGCATCTGAATATGCTTTTGTGTTGTTCATCAAAAACAGCTATGCTTCTTATAAAAGAAACCCATCTTTATTAAGGTTGCCTAGTTTACCGAAAGTAGATGTTCCTAATTTGAGTTATCAAAATCAATGAGGTATTGGTTTTTAGTTTTACCTAAGTTGCCAGCTAACGCGATGGCTATATTTCCTTTCATACTACTTAAAAGTTCATCACAAAAAAAAGATGTAGTATTAATTAATCACGAGAAAATTCATTTACAGCAACAGCTGGAATTGCTTATTCTTCCATTTTATGTGCTTTATTTATTGAATTACTTCATCAACCTAATTATTTATAAAAACCATTACAAAGCTTATTTTAACATCAGTTTCGAAAGAGAATCTTACCATTTTGAGAAAGACCTAAATTATTTATCTAAAAGGAAATTATACAATTGGGCTAAATTCTTCGTTAAGTGAAGCGGAGGATAGGTTAGGGCAGCGCAAGGACGACATTATAAAAAACTTTTATTCCGTTTAATTTTTGTTTTTCTTTGCAATAGAATGAAGAAATTACTGCTTACCTTTTTAACCTTATCTGCTTTTTCTTTCCGTTTAGCTGCCCAAGAAGTAGACACCGTTCCTATTTCTACCAAAGGTTTAGATATCAAGTTAAAACGTAGTCCGCTTCCATCTCGACTTGGAACCATCCAATTTAAGCCTGTTAATTTAACTCCTGCATTGGTTAATGCGAAGGTAAATTATTGGAAAACTAGAACCTCTGTAGGTATAAATATTAACCAAGCCGCATTTAGCGATAACTGGAAAGGTGGTGGGGTAAACTCTTTAGCCATAGGCGGATTAATCAACTATAAAGCAGAATACAGCAAAGAAAGTTACAGCTATGCCAGTGAGGTAATTTTGCAATATGGCAAGGTTAAAAACAAAAGTCAGCTGCAAAAGAAAACAACAGATAGGATATATTGGGATAATAAAGCTGCTGTACAACTATCCAAAAATTGGTATTTCTTTGGTTCGATGAATTTTGAATCTCAGTTCGACAAAGGTTTTTCTTACAGTAGAGATGCGCAAGGAAACGAAAAAGAAAACCTACTTTCGAAATTTATGTCGCCCGGTTATTTAACAGAATCAATTGGTTTTGAATATAAGCCAAATAAGTTTTTCTCAACCCGAATTGGTACTGGAACTGCCCGACAAACATTCGTATTAGATACTGCACTTTACAGAACTAATCCGAAAAATTTTGGGGTAGAGAAAGGCAAAAAAATTAGAAATGAATTGGCGTTTCAAGTGGTGATGAATTATGAGAAGGAAATTTTCCAAAACGTAACGCTAAAAACCAAATACAATATGTTTATCCCTTATGA
>SEDG01000282.1 GCA_004295885.1 Pedobacter sp.
GATATCATTAATCCAGCTGAAGAACAAATAGTTGTATTATCAGCAGTGTCCGGTACAACAAACAGTTTAGTGGAAATTTCTTCTAAGTTATTGAAGGAAGAAAAGGATGAGGCTATCAAGTTAATAAAGGCGTTAAACCAAAAATATAATGAGTTAGTTATAGAACTTTTGCCAGCGGGCGATTTCAGAGAACAAGGTCAGGAAGTAGTAGATTATCATTTTAATTTTTTAGCATCGTTAGCTAACGATTTATTTACCAATATTGAAGATAAAGTTGTTTTGGCGCAGGGCGAATTATTATCAACTACGTTATATCATATTTATTTAAAGTCGATAGGAGTGCCTTCGGTTCTTTTACCTGCTTTAGATTTTATGAAAATAGATGAAGATAATGAACCTGATATTCCTTTCACAACCGAACATTTAACGCCATTATTGGAGAAACATAAAGGAAACAACTTATTCATTACGCAAGGTTTTATCTGCAGAAACAGCTTTGGAGAGGTTGATAATTTACGCAGAGGCGGAAGTGATTATACAGCATCTTTATTGGGCGCTGCAATTTTAGCAGAAGAAGTTCAAATCTGGACTGACATTGATGGAATGCACAATAACGATCCTAGGATTGTAAAAGGAACTAAGCCAATTTCTCATTTATCTTTTGATGAAGCAGCTGAGTTAGCTTATTTCGGTGCAAAAATTCTGCATCCACAATCTGTTTTTCCAGCGCAGAAATATAAAATCCCTGTTAGGTTATTAAATACAATGGAGCCCAAAGCTTTGGGTACTGTAATTAGTACGGAGAGCGAAAAAGGTAAAATTAAGTCTATTGCAGCTAAGGACGGAATTACCGCTATTAAAATCCAATCGAGCAGAATGCTTTTGGCGTATGGTTTCTTAAGAAGGATTTTCGAGATTTTTGAGCGATATAAAACGCCAATCGATATGATTACTACTTCTGAGGTTGCAGTTTCCTTGACAATAGATTTTACTGATAACTTAGAAGAGATTATAAAAGAATTAAACTCTTTCGGAAGTGTTGAAATTGATAAAGACCAATCGATTATTTGTGTAGTTGGTGATTTTGGAGCAGAAAAACACGGTTATGCAGCTAAAGTTTTAGATTCAATTAAACATATTCCAGTGAGAATGATTTCTTACGGAGGCAGTGCTTATAACATTTCACTTTTAGTTGGAACAGAAAACAAAGTCGAGGCTTTAAGAAGCTTACACGATAGGATTTTTGAATAACTAAAATCGCTTTCGTAGATATACGTAAACTAGGATAAATAACAGTAAGAGTACAAACCAAAGTCGAATTCTTCTTTCAAACTCCTTTCTGGTAATGTTACCTCTTCTATAATCGAAATAATTACCGGCATACATGATTGCCAAAAAGACCAAGAATAATATTAATAGAAATTTCAAAGATTATGTTTTCCGATAAAGATATAGCACATTTCTCGAATTTAGAAACTCCATTTTACTATTACGATTTAAATTTACTTAAACGTACATTGAAGGCTTGTGAAGAGGCTTCTAGTGTTTACAAGTTTCACGTTCATTACGCAATGAAGGCAAATTTTAATCCACTGGTTTTAAACCAAATTGAAAAGATTGGTTTTGGTGCCGACTGCGTGAGTGGAGGCGAAGTTAAAAAAGCGATTGAAGTTGGATTTTCTAAAGATAAAGTTGTTTTTGCTGGTGTTGGAAAATCTGACAAAGAAATTAATGAGGCATTAGATAATGATATTTTTTGTTTCAATGTAGAATCTGTTCAAGAATTGCAAGTAATTAATGAGCTTGCCGAGGCAAAACAGAAAGTTGCTAAAGTAGCTATTAGGATTAATCCAAATGTTGATGCACATACCCACGCTAACATCACCACTGGTTTAGATGAAAATAAATTTGGCGTAAATTCTTGGGATATGCCTGCTTGTGCGGCTATTTTAAATATTTCACCCAATTTAGAGTTCGTTGGGATTCACTTTCATATCGGTTCTCAAATTACCAATATGGATGTTTACAAAAATCTTTGTATTCGTGTTAACGAATTTGCGACTTGGTTTGAAGACCATGGTTTTAAGGTCACTATTTTGAATGTTGGTGGCGGATTAGGAATTGATTATCATAAGCCAGAGCAACAAATACCAGATTTTAAATCATACTTTAAAATATTCTCAGATTTCTTGGAAGTAAAACCTTACCAAGAAGTTCACTTCGAATTGGGGAGAGCATTGGTTGGACAAAGTGCTTCTTTAATTAGTAAGGTGTTGTATGTTAAAAATGGCAAAAAGAAAAATTTTATTATTTTAGATGCAGGTATGACTGAATTAATGCGTCCAGCGTTATATCAAGCTTATCATAAAATAGAGAATATTAGTCCTAAGTCCGAAGTCGACAGTCCTGAGTCTCTAGTTGTAAAATACGATGTTGTTGGGCCTATTTGTGAAAGCACAGATTGTTTTGGTAAGGAAGTTGAATTGCCAGAAACTTTTAGAAACGATTTAATTGCTATTAGAAGTACTGGTGCCTATGGCGAAGTAATGGCTTCTCATTACAATTTGAGAGAAAACGTTCAGATTGTTTCTAGTGAGGATGTAAAGTAAATTTTATAAGTTTTTGTCATTCTGATTGCAACGAAGAATCTCGACCATGAATTTAATACTGAGATTCTTCGCAGGCTCAGAATGACAACTCTATTTAAAAGGTGATATCACTATTTCTTCCTCGACCCCACAAATACAATCACACCAGTAATTAATACAATTCCCCCAACATACGGTGGCCAATTGACAGATTTCTCTCTATCAGCAGAAACTTGAATTGGACCTGCGTCAATTACTTTTTCTTTTTTGGTGTAAGTAAATCCTGTCCAAATTAACAGCACTATCCCTAGTACTATCATTACAATGCCTAATGTTTTTCCCATGATTTAAGGTTTAGCACTAGAACATTTAATAATGGTAAAAGTTTGTTTTGCCTAAAAAGAGTAGCCAAGACTTAGTTTTCCAGTGCCACCTTTATTTGCGCCAATATCAATAATCCCGTAAAGTTTATTTAACTTAAAATAGAATGATGAGCTAAAAGAACCGCCATCAGCGTTGTATCTATTTGCTGAATTCTGGAGACTTTTGTTTAAGCCAGGGGTAAATCCGTAAAATAACCTAACAGCAAACTGATTATTATAATTACTTTTAGTGTGCCAAATGATTTCGCTGGCGAAACCGGTGGTGTACAAAGTGGTTCTAGTTGAGCTGATAATATCTGGGTCATTTAGTCCCTTCATCTTCTTTCTGAAAGTAGAATAACTTCCATTTTCAAAACTAAGTGCATTCTCCCAGCTTAAAATTCTAAATTCGGCGTTGCCAGCATTATCATAATAACCTATAGAGGTTCTCAGGCCGCCACCGAAAACACTTTTTCCATCCAACTCAGTGATGGCATTTTTTTTATTGTATTCGCTATCATAACTGGTTTCTCCAGCAAAACCGTAGGCACCATACGCTATGTTTATGTTTTTGAGAGTGTGACCTCTACTAAAGTTTAAAAAGCCCATGTCAACAGAGCCAGAACCATAAGGTAAGTCCAGTCCGGCAAGGCTTGCACTTAAATAATTTTTAACCTTAATGGAATCAGAGCCCATTGGTTTTGGTAAATAAGAAACGTCGTTTCCAACCATTGCTGGTACAAAATACGATGGTGTACTACAAGAACTAATAAATAAAACAGTTAATACAAGGAGAGAGGCCAGCGTTAATTTTTTCATTTAGCGTTAATTTTGTTGTCGTAAATATAAACAGCTTGTGTTAAGATACTATTAATCTCTTCAATAGGTAAATCTTCTTCAATGTCAATCAAAAGGATTTTCATTCTGGCACGTTTTTCTACCAATAAATCGAAAAGTACTCTTCAATTCCCGAAGTAAAATCATCATAATCTTCATCAGGAATGTTAGTTTGAACAAATTCTAATGAAGTTCCTTTTTTATCTTCGTGCAGTTTAATAGTTACAATTGATGGCTCACCCTCATCCCCAAAATACCATTGTTGTACAATTTTTTTATTAGGCTCAAATTCGATGTTCTTGCCAACAATATCGCCTTCCCAAAAAGAGAATTCCGTTCCAACTTCTTCGGTAAATTCTACTTCAGCACCGGTCCATAGTTGGATGCTTTGAGGTTTTGTTAAAGCTAAATAAACTTCATCTGGTGGCGCAGGTAGGGGTATATATTTTTTGTAATTCTTCATTTTGATATCTTTTTGTCTTTATTAGGATGGATAGTATTTAAGGATGCTAAGATAATAGCTTAAGATGTTATTCTGCACTAGAATTAGACTTTAAAACTTTTCTAAGCCTATTACAAACTATTCAACTTTGCATCTTAAAATCCTCTATTCTTAAAAATCCTAATCAAGACTACTTAAACGCATTTAACCCAGTAACATCCATTCCCGTAATCAATAAATGAACATCATGGGTTCCTTCGTAGGTTACAACAGATTCTAGGTTCATCATGTGGCGCATGATAGAGTATTCTCCAGTAATTCCCATTCCGCCTAA
>SEDG01000283.1 GCA_004295885.1 Pedobacter sp.
GCATTAACCGTTTCAGGGGTTCCTAAAATATTTCTCCCAAACGGATGTCCTGCAAAAAGCTGATCTTCAAAATCATCATTTATAGCTTCTTCGGGCTGGTCTAAATAGGAAGTAATTTCATCTAATATTACGCCTTTTTCCTTTTCCATTTCATCCTCTGGGAAAACCGAATGAAACACAATATCATTAAAAAGCTCTAAAGTTCTATCCAAATATGGATTTAAAAAAGAAGCGTGTATGCAAGTGTATTCTTTGGTGGTATAAGCATTTAAATCGGCGCCAACACTTTCTAATCTTGTTAAAATCTGATTGGTATTTCTCTTTTCAGTACGTTTAAAAATCAGGTGTTCTATAAAATGAGCCAGGCCCATTTGCGCCGCTTCTTCATCTCTAGAGCCACTATTGATAATGATGCAGGCGTGAGATATTGTCGATGCGGAAGGTACGTGCAAAAGCCTAATGCCGTTACTTAAAGTATGAACGTTGTATTCCATTAAAATGGGTTAGTATCTTGAATTTGTAAAGTGGAAAAAACCTTTTCTCGAGTTGGTCTCATTAGCCATAGTGCGATGAATGAGAAAGCCGCAACTACGATAAAGTAAAAATTATAAGTGATTAAACACATCACAATACTGAAAATTGCCGAAGCTTCTAATAATGCACATTTAACTAAAAAAGCAGCTTGGTATTTAGCAAATTTTTCTTGCTCGGTACTCGTTAGGTCTATTTGATTAATCAATTTGTTAAACAGAAGAGTCCCTAAATTCATTGCCACAACCGTGAATATAACCGCAACGAAAGATAGTATGCTGGTGTTTGTATCTGGGTGCGCCAAAGTAAAATCGAAAACAAACAAATCCTTGTTAATGAAACAAACAACGACAGCAAAAATAAATATGCTAAAGCAAAACGAACCGTGAATTATTTTTAAAGGTTTAATATCAATCATCACTTAAAATGTAACACAAAGATACATCAAATTGATTTACTTAATTTATAACTCCCAACGGCTCTGTCATTTTGACTTATAAAAACTTTTGGAACAGCCATTGATAAGCATAGGTATAATCAAAAAATTATAAATTAATTATGACAACAGAAAAAGGAAGTATTTCCATACACACTGAAAACATTTTCCCAATCATCAAGAAATTCCTGTATTCGGATGTAGAGAAGTTTAAGGATGCGAAAGACGCTAATGAAATTATCGGTAAATTCGGGTTAGGTTTCTACTCTGCGTTTATGGTTGCAGATTTAGTAGAAATTCAAACTTTATCTTATCAGGATGGTGCTGAGCCAGCTAAATGGACCTGCGATGGAAGTACTTCTTTCGAAATCTCTGAAGGCAGCAGAACTACTCGAGGTACAAGCATCATTTTACATATCAACGCCGAATCTGAAGAATTTTTAAGCGAAAGCAAGCTTCAACAAATTTTAGATAAATATGCTAAATTCTTACCTGTTCCAATCAAGTTTGGTACTAAAACCGAACAAGAAGAAGATGGTGTTGATGCAGAAGATAAACCAAAATATAAATCAGTTGAAGTTGATAACATCGTTAACACAACTAATCCGATTTGGACAAAAGCACCTGCAGATTTGTCAGATGCTGATTATTTAGATTTCTACAAACAATTATATCCTTTTTCGGAAGATCCATTATTTTGGATTCACCTAAACGTTGATTATCCTTTCAACTTAACAGGAGTTTTATACTTCCCTAAAGTGAAAGATGATTTTGATATGCAACGCAACAAAATCAAATTATTTAGTCGCCAAGTATTTATTACCGATGAGGTAAAAGACATCGTTCCAGAATTTTTGATGTTATTACACGGTGTAATTGATTCTCCAGACATTCCATTGAACGTGTCTAGAAGTTTCTTACAGGCTGATAGCAACGTTAAAAAAATCAACAGTTACATCACTAAAAAAGTAGCTGATAAATTGGCGGAGTTATTCAACAAAGACCGTAAAGCTTACGAAGAAAAATGGAGCAATATTGGTTTATTCGTTAAATACGGTATGATTAGCGAAGAGAAATTCTATGATAAAGGAAAAGATTTCGCTTTGTTAACCAATACCAAAGGTGAGAATTTCACTTTCGAAGAGTACAAAGAAAAAGTAGCTCCAGCTCAAACTGATAAAAACGGAACAGCAGTTTATTTATACACAACTGACCCAGATAAACAGGATGGATTTATCCAATCTGCTGAGAAAAAAGGCTATGATGTATTGTTGATGAACTCCCCAATTGATAATCACTTTGTGAGCAGTTTAGAGCAAAAATTAGAGAAAACACAATTGAAACGTGTGGATGCTAGTGTTGCAAATCAACTGATTGAGAAAGACGAATTACAAGAATCTGTTTTAAGCGAAGAGCAATCGAACAAGGTTAAAGAGATTTTCGAAAAGGCAATTGTTAAACCTAACTTCAGTGTAGAAGTTGTTGGTTTAAGTCCAGATGATTCTCCAGTTACAGTAACCATGGACGAGTTTATGCGCCGAATGAAGGATATGGCTAAAATGGGTGGCGGAATGAGTTTCTACGGAAATATGCCAGATAGCTACAAAGTTGCCATTAACGGAAACCATAAATTGGTAAGTAAAATTTTAGCATCAGCTGATGAAGAAGAGCAAAGCAAATTTGCTAAACAAGCAGTTGATTTAGCTTTACTTTCTCAAGGAATGTTAACAGGAGCAGAATTAACAGCTTTTGTGAGCAGAAGTGTTGAGTTAATCTAGTTTTGTCATTCTGAGCTTGCGAAGAATCTCTAAGATAAATCAAGCATTTAAACCTCGTAGGTTTCAAAAACCTACGAGGTTTTTAATTTTAAAAAAATGAAAAGAAGATTTCAATTATTGCCAATAAGCATATTCATTGCACTTTTCCTTTTACTGAATTGGTATGCGTTAGGTGGCTTAAAAGTTGTTGCCAGCCCAATTTACGTTCCAACTATATTTTGGTCGATAAATCTGCTAAATGTTTTTGCCCTGTTTTATGCAATCCAGGGTTTACAAAGTAGGGGAATGGGAATGTTTTTTAAAATTGCAACCCACGCTTTTTTGATGCTTTTTGTAAGTGAACTTATCTTTATTATCAACTTGTTTTTAGATGATATTTTTAGAGTTTTAACAGGTTTATTTCGGCTAGTTACACAAGGTGATTTTTTAATGCCAGCGAGAAATATCTACTGGATTGAGTTTGGGATTGGACTTTTCTTCGCCTCAATTTTATTGTTTTTATATGGGATAATAAAAGGTAAGTATGCATACCGAGTGATTAGACACACCTTAACCTTTAAGGATTTGCCTGAAGCATTTGATGGATTTACAATAACTCAAATATCAGATGTACATGCAGGAAGCTTTACCAATCCTAAAGCTGTGCAAAAAGGAATTGACTTAATTAATGAGCAACAATCAGATTTATTTGTGTTTACAGGAGATTTGGTTAACAATAAAGCAGAAGAAATTAAACCTTGGATTGGACATTTTTCTCAAATAAAAGCAAAGTATGGTCAGTTTTCTGTTTTGGGCAACCACGATTATGGCGATTATGTTAAATGGGATAATGACTTAATCAAAAGAGGAAATCTACAGCAGCTTAAAAAATATCATTCAGAATTGGGCTTTCGTTTATTGTTAGATGAGCATATTGAAATAAACAAAGACGGGCAGAAAATTATTTTAGCAGGAATTGAGAATTGGGGTTTAGGATTTGGTGAGCGTGGAGATTTGCAGAAAGCTTTACAAGGAACAACACCAGAAGAGTTTAAAGTACTGCTTTCACATGACCCGTCGCATTGGGAGGCGCAGGTAAAAAATAATCCCTCAAAAATACATTTAAGCTTAGCAGGCCATACCCATGGGATGCAGTTTGGTATTGAGGCGTTCGGCATAAAATGGAGCCCTGTAAAATTGAGGTATAAACATTGGGCGGGGATTAAGGAAGAAAATGGTAGGTTTTTAAATGTAAATCGTGGTTTTGGGTTTATTGGATTTTCTGGTAGAGTTGGGATTTGGCCAGAAATTACTGTGATAGAATTGAAAAAAGGATAATTACGCAAATTTCATTGGGAGGGTCGATTTTTCATCACCCGAAGCAATCTCCCTTGGAAAGGAAAAATTAGTTTTCCAAACGCTCTATTTCGCGAGAGAGAAATCCCTCATTCAACAATTAACTACTTTTACTTCAGATGCATTTAGGGCCCTACTCGTTCTTAGGTTAGGTTGTGATATTTTGAGAGGTGGCGAAGTTCTTTAACACACCACGCCATCGAGAGAGCTAATCCGCGACTTCGAAGGGCGATTTTCATCACCCAAAAAACTGCCTTCAACAGGCAGTAATCTCCTTGAAAATTAGCGTTTTAACGCGTTAATCACCATTCTTAAGCGAAAACGGATAATTATTTTTTGAGGTGTTTGTAGCGTTTGGCTTTTTACCACCGTATAGGTTTTAGTGTTGATGGCCATTAACCTATTATTCACCCTTAAAATTTAATTATGAAACTTACATTTAATTTCAAAGCTTTACTTGCCGCAACCGCTCTCACACTAGGATTAATTTCTTGCTCAAAAAATGATGATTATACTCCGCCAGCGATTTCAGGAATAAGCGTTATACATGCATCACCAACCACTGAAAAACTAGATGTATACATCAACAATACCAAAATAAGTGTAAATGATTTTTCTTTCGGAATGAAGATGGATTATTTAAATGCTTATTCTGGCAAAAGAAAATTTGATGTGACAAAAACAGGTACTACA
>SEDG01000284.1 GCA_004295885.1 Pedobacter sp.
GCCCGATACTAAACCCATAGGCATACCCTCTTTGCTATAACCAAATGTAATTCCACGGCGTGTGATATGGTCTATCCAAGCTTTGAGGGAACTGTGAATGGTGCGATTTATAAGTGGTGCCCCGATTACGATTATATCCGCATCAAATAATTGTTTCACCAATTGGTCAGATAAGTTAAGTCTCTGTTTTGTTTCCTCAGTTTGATGCTCCGGTGGTGTAAACATAGCTTGAAGTGTTTCGGGAGAGAGATGGGGAATGTTGCTTTCTACCAAATCTAATTGGTCAACTGTGCTTTCGGGATATTTTTCTTGAATTTTTTCAACAATGGCATTTCCCAATTTTCTACTATACGATTGCTCACCCATCATGCTGGAATTAAGCTGTAATATTTTCTTTTGACTCATTTTTTATTTTTTATAGTTTAATAATACAAAAGTATAGCCAATAGGTATTAAAAAGATAGTAGTTACCCAAAGGAAAGTAGTTACCTTTTGGAAAGTTCTTATATTTGTATTACACCGGTAAGAAAAAAATGGCAAAAATTACAAAAACAGAATGCACAAGCAATTTGAAAAACGTTATAGACGCTTTGTATGTATTGAACGGCAAATGGAAATTGCCCATTGTATTGAGTTTGGTAGATGCACCGAAGCGATTTAACGAAATCATGAGAGAGGTGGAAGGTATCTCTCCCAAAATATTAGCACAAGAACTCAAGCACTTAGAGCAAAACGAATTGGTAGTAAGAAATGTATATGACACCACACCTGTGAGTATCGTTTACGAAGCATCGTTATACAGCGAAACACTGAAAGAGGTTTTAAGGACTTTAAGTGAATGGGGAGCTGGGCATAGAAAAAAGATTACTGGAAAATAGAAAGAGCTTAGATTGCGATGGAACACTGACATTGTTTTCCTAAAAAATCCTCTTGCTCTATCGGCTGGTGTCTCCACCCGCCGCAATTGTTACTGCTTGCAGACTGATATTTCTAGAAATCCCAAACTGCATAATAAACCATTTTGGTCCGTGGTTGAAGTATTAAAAGCCTTCCGTCGTGAAATCTTAAGTCCTTGTCATTAGCACAACAGTCTTCCTTAAAGCTGTAGTAATTGGTAGTATCATTAAACAATTTTGTTAGCTCACTATCGTCTGTATAAGAGCTTATACCGTTTTCATCGATGCCATAGCCACTACCACTCGGAAAATTAAAATGGACAGCAACCCCGATATGATGAGGAATTTGTCCTTTATGCCATTGCATATTCTCCCAAGGAGGGCTGCTGTTCACCCAAGCGTTAATTTGAGAGTCAGTTGTTTTAAACACAATGCTGAATTCCCCTTCCTGTAGGTCGTAGTTGTCGGTAGCCTTGACATTGCTAATAGAATCAGTAATTGACAAACCAGTTCGTTCTTCAAAAATCATTTTTGGATCGCTTGATGAACAACTTGAAAGAATTAAAATAAGTAAAGAGAAATATTTTCGCATTGTGATGGTTACGGTTTAGGGCTTGAGGAAGCTACGTGGATTGAGTAAAGTTACCAGAAAAGATGGGCGGTCAGAAATGGATTTCCATTAAGTTTTGTCAAGTCTCTATTTGCAGAGTATCATATTCAAAAGTTATCAATCATTGCTTCATCATCCAAATACCCTATATATCCTTCAAAAGCATCTTCCATCATCTCTCTAATTTTCTCGTCTTCATATCCTTCACAGTCCTTTGGATTCAGTTTGCAATCTGCCCAAATCTTTTGCACTTCTCTAATTTCGGCTTCTGTAAATTCAAAGATTTGGTCATTTAAAATGGCGTATGCACTTAATTTTGCTTCATAAATTTCATAGAACAAAATTTTAAATATATCAGTTACATATCCGCTACAGTTTAAGGATTTCAATGCAAACACCATTGTCCCATTATAGTTGTGATTTTCTTTTTTAAATATTGAATTAAGTAATGGTTCAACGGCACGGTTGTCTTTGATTTCTTCCAATGCAAGAGCAGCGGTATTTCTAATGCTTGAATTATCTAAATTTAATAGGGAAATTAAAAAATTAACGACTTCTGTACCTCCAATTTTACCAAGTCGATTTCCTGCTGATTTCACCGTTTCCCATTCATTGGAAAATATGTCTTTTTTAAGTTCCTCTAATTCTGTTTTTAATTTTTTATCCATTATAGTGAGGTGTAGCATATCCTAACGTTTTGCGGCTTGGCGAATGGTGGCGGTTAAGTGAAATTACTAAAAGATTGGAAAGGCTGTAGAAGAATTCTCCGACACTTTTGCCAAGGCGCTGTTATAGGGCGTTTTTAATTCGTCCATTATTATTGTCGTTGGCTGGTTGCTTGATTTCATTTTTGTTAATGTCGAAATATGTTGCGAATTGGGTTATTGGTCTTCCACTTTTATCAAAGTGACGAATTATTTTATTTCCAATAATTGTCAAGGTATCTGGGATAAAGTTATTGTCGTAGGGTCGGTCTTTAAAAATTATTTTGTTGTTTACAAGCATATATTGTCCTTTGAATATTTGGGTACTAGCTATTGTCTCTGAAACAATTTCGAATTTATTGTCTTCACGTAGAGTTAGGCGGATTGCTGATCGGTCATCCATAAGGGTTGCTTCCAATATTTTCTTGCTTTTAAACACTTCAGAACCCAAAAATTCAGTTAATGCTACAGCCCCAATAATGAATACACCAATAAGAATTCCCTTTTTATCCTTTTGGACAATTGTCAAAACAAAAAATATAAAAAAACCCAGTCCAAAACCGATTAAAGGTAATAGATAGATTATCCATAATTTTTCAAACAAAAAGTCACTAAAAAAGTAGGTCGCCCAAAATAACAGACCTAGGATTAGTGTCAGTACGGGTATATAATATGTTTTTTTTGTCATTCCATTTGGTCAGGTATTGCCCTATAACGGTTTACAGATTTGCGGTGGGCGGGCTTTTTAGCACAAATGTTCATTCGGAGAACTGAACTTCCTGTAACCACAAAACTGTCTGCGGAGCATGAAGCCCCGCCTATTGCAAATGTGCTGTTATGGGCTACCTTTCTTGTCACTCTATAAGTTTTAGTTGTCTCGCCAAGTCAATATTTGTCGTAACGAGTAAGTTGTCCATTAAAGGATAAATTTCATTTTCTTCGTCACGTTTAAATTCAGAAGCACTTAAAATAATTGTCTTTCCGTTTTCGATTTTAATTTCAAATGTCTGCGGATAGGTCGTATAAACATTATTTGAGCCGTCAAGATTTGAAGTCCAAGTTTCTTCCCAAATTATTTTAAAGTCAACGATAATTTGTCCAATGAACTCAAGCCATTTTTTGTCGGTTGAAACGTCCCACTTCTGTTCAAAGTCATTTGTCGTTTCTGTCAGGTCGACCTGTTTTGATTGAAGTCCGTAGCATATAAATGTGTTATCCCAAAAAACGTAAATCGTCTGCTGGTCCGTCTTTAAATAAATAGAATGGTCAAGAGTGTCTATGTCTGGATACTTTGTTTTGTAATACGGTTCAGGATTTATATTATTTCCGTCTTCGTCTGCATAGTATTTTAATTCGCCATAAATAACAGCACGAATTGTCTGGCCAACGAACATTTGTCGGCAGTCATTTTCGTAATTGATATGTTCGTCTGTTAGTGTCATTTTAAGGTTGCCCATAACTCGCCGCTTGGAGCAACTCTATCCGTTTTTAATCATTTATAAACGAATATACTCGTTTAGCTTACATTTCATAAATTAATATTATGCTATTGGTTCTTGGCATTTAGCAACCGAACACAAGACCCACCGAACGTTAACTTATAAACCCTATAGTAGCGTATGCCGTGTCAGTCTGAGCGTAGTCGAAGACTAGGCAATAGCGGAGCCACGCTCAAAATGAAGGTTCGGTAGATTTGGTGCTTTTACCTTAGTCTTTTAGCTTTAGTCTTTCCGCTCTTCCTGTAACTTATTTGATGATTATTGCTTAAAACTGATGCAATCCTTATCTTTCAAACAGAAAACTAACTCATAAACTTATAGAATGAAACCATCATAATCATACAGTTCTTAAAAGGTATTGATATGATCATGATAGCTTCATAACCAAAAAAACAAATTATATAATGATGAAAACTACCCAAAAATCTAGATTGTTGCTTTTTGTGGCAACGATGCTGACCAGCAGTTTCGCCTTTGCTCAAACTAAAGAAGCATTTGTTGCGAATGTTACTAAAGAAGCTACTGAAAACTCTCAATTAGAGAAACTAGCCCACGAACTTTTTGATGTTGTTGGTCCGCGATTAGTTGGAACACCACAAATGAAACAAGCTGGCGATTGGGCAGTGAAAAAATATGGAGATTGGGGTATTTCTGCCAAAATGGAAAAATGGGGCGAATGGCGTGGATGGGAAAGAGGAATTACACATATTGATTTAGTAAGTCCGAGGTTAAGAACTTTAGAGGGTACACAATTGGCTTGGAGCCCATCTACAGTTAAAGGGAAGCCAATTAATGCAGAAGCAATTGTATTGCCTTTGGTGGCAGATTCGATGGCATTTGCAAAATGGCTACCAAGTGTAAAAAGCAAATTGGTATTAATTTCGCAAGCGCAAATTTCTGGCCGACCAGATAAAAACTATGAAGATTTTGCAACAAAAGATGGTTTAGCAAAATTTAAAAAAGATAAGGAAGAAGCGGCTAAAGCTTGGAGAGATAGATTAGCAAAAACTGGTATGAATGCTAAAAATTTAGCTTTAGCTATCGAAAAAGCTGGAGCAGCTGGTATCATCATTAACAACTGGTCTGCAGGTTGGGGAGTTGATAAAATTTTTGGTGCAAATACAACTAAGATTCCTACCGTAGATTTGTCTGTTGAAGATTATGGATTAGTTTATCGTTTAGCAGAATATGGCGCCAAACCAATGTTGAGAATCGAATCTGAATCTAAAGAATTAGGTGTTGTGCCAACTTTTAACACTTTAGCAGAAATTAAAGGAACAGAGAAGCCAAATGAGTATGTAATGTTATCGGCTCACTTTGATTCATGGGATGCATCTAGTGGTGCTACAGATAATGGAACTGGAACAATCATGATGATGGAAGCGATGCGTTTGCTTAAAAAATTCTATCCAAATCCTAAAAGAACAATTTTGGTAGGGCACTGGGCAAGCGAAGAGCAAGGTTTAAACGGTTCAAGAGCGTTTACAGAAGACCACCCAGAAATTATAAATAATTTACAAGCCCTGTTTAATCAAGATAACGGAACTGGTAGAGTAGTAAACATTGGCGG
>SEDG01000023.1 GCA_004295885.1 Pedobacter sp.
AGGCAACAGCAGTTAGATTTATTGACTGTGCCAAACACTGCAATGGCAGTTGCCATAGATTTAGGCGAATGGAACGATATTCATCCGCTGAATAAACAGGATGTAGGAAAACGCTTGGCACTACAGGCGCAGCGTTTGGTTTATGGAGACACTAAAACTGTAAGTTCCGGGCCAATATTCAAAGAAGCAAAATTAGAAAAGAATAAAATAACCATCAGTTTTAATCATATCGGTGGAGGTTTAATCTCAAAAGGAGCAAAAGAACTAAAATGTTTCGCTGTTGCTGGCGCAGATAAAAAATATTACTGGGCAAATGCTCAAATCGTTAACAATAAAGTTGTGGTCTGGAGTAAAGATGTTCAAAATCCTGTTTCTGTGCGTTATGCTTGGGCCGATAATCCAGAAGGTGCTAATTTGTATAATGAAGCAAATTTGCCAGCATCACCATTTGAAACCAAGGTTGGTTTGTAAAATCTAATCGCCAGGTCATTGCGAGGATCGATTTTTCATCGTCCGAAGCAATCTCATTCATAGACTGGTTAATGTGAATCGCTTTAAGATTGCTTTCCCGAATTGTCGGGACGAGCTGTTCCTCGCAATGACGAATCTGTGCTCAGCATAATTTCATTGAGTTTAATTTGAAAACGAATGTCAGTAATCTTTGGAATGGGCAGTCCTACTATCCGTAATACTGCGAAGAGCCGTATTTTACTTCTATCAGGTTTAATTAACAAAGCTAGTAGTACTTGGTATGATTTGCTACTTAACAACCTTAAATAGCTGCTGCAACCTATGTTAACTAAACCTTATTGCAGCTAACACGAACCCAATGTATTGTCGATAAACTGGCGTTGAAAACATTGGGTGAAGTAAAGCGGAAAGAAGGGCAGAACTATCCTATTATTTGCAGTATTTGCTTTTCAAATTATTTCTAAAAGACTCTCGTCCAATCCCAATTGCTTAGCGATTTGAGCATAAAAAAGCGGCAAGTTATAAAAACCTGCCGCCATACTAACCAAATTTATCTTTATGAGGGTTTACTTGTAATGCTTATTTTGTTAGTTGACTCCATTACTTTGTAGACCTTGTTTAAAACCTGCATAAGCTGGTTTTTTGGCGAAATCCTTGTTGTATAACAATGGATAATCTAACTTATCAGCAGCAATATTTGTGGTTGTATTTAACCAACTTGTGGTATCATCAACACCCCAGATTGTTATTCCGCCACGTTGTGACTCTGGTACATATTTTAAGTAGGTGGCCACCACGAATTTGTACATCGCCGCTTGCAATCGTAAATCATAAGCTGATGCTTTATAACCAATAGCTGGATTTGCGCCACCTGGATTAATCCTAATATCAAACTCCGATATCCTAACTTTTAAGCCTGTTGCAGCTAATTTTTGCATCATGTTGATAATATTCGCATAGGGCGTAGAAAGAAGCATGTGCATCTGCGTGCCAACACCCGTAATGCCTGCATTTGCCGCTTTTAATTCTTTAGCTAAGGCTACAAATGCATCTAATTTAGTGGTACTGCTTTCTAAATTATAGTCGTTCATGTATAAATCTGCAGTTGGATCAGCAGCTTTAGCATATTGAAAGGCTTTGGCGGCATAATCTCTACCCAAATAGTTTTGCCAAACAAAAATATCTGTTTTGGTACCTGCAGGCGTATTTGTGTTGTTTCTCAATTCGCCAGCATCGCTAAATGGTTCATTAAGTACATCCCAAGCTTTGATTTTGCCTTTATATCTACCCAAAACAGTTTCAATGTGTGTTTTCATAGCATTATCTACAATTGCAATTACAGCAGCGCCTGTTGGTGGCGGCACAATAGATGCATCCATTATGCTTACGTCATCTAAATAAAGTGTATTTGCAACTCCTCCCAAATCAAAGGCTAATTGAATGGCGGTTACGCCTGCAGGAACCGTATAGTCGTAAGAAATTTTAGCGTAGCTGGTTGTTACAGCTTTACCTCCTTGGTAGTCGATCGACCCAGCGGTTGCGCCTAAAAATGCTCTCACTTCAAACTGAACACTTTGTGCGGCCGTTCCTTTAATAAAATAAGATATGGTATATTTTTTACCTGCAGTTACAGGGATTTGCGCTTTGGTTACAATTTGAGTGTTGTAGTTTTGGCCGCCGGCAGGTACATTTACTTGCAAAGCTTTTGCGCCAGAGTTGGTGTTAGCAGTAGTGCTAACAAATTGTCCAGCTCCATTTAAAACAGACCATCCATCAGCAGGCTCAGCAGTCGTTCCAACTGTAGTTGTTTCAAAACCAGGATTTACAGCAAGATTGCTTGCTCCGCCACCGCTACTTCCACCACCAATTAATCCATTGTAATATGAAGCACGTTGCTGAGAGTGCCAAACTAAAGTATGACCAAAAACTTGAATGCCAGCTGCTGTTGCTAAGTTTAAAAAAGCATCTGAAGTTGTAAAATCATAGGTTCCGTCAGCTTTAACAATCGAACTGTTTTTTAATTCATTGCCAAAGGTGATTGCATTTGCATCTCCTTTAATGGTTTCCCAATATTTGCTGTTTGCAGTAGATGATAATGGATATTCTGCTGCAATACCAATTGGAAAAGTTGCAAAACTTTTTAATGGTCCGGTAAAGTCGGTAAAGTTACCATCGTTTTCGAAACCTTGGTTCTGACTATCTTTTTTACAGCTCCCAAATATTGTAAGTGCAATTAATGCAGTACAATAAAATATGCTGTTTATTTTTATAATTTTTTTCATGATAAGTTAATCTTAATAGCCTGGATTTTGTGGAAACTGACCCTTGTTTGTTAACAAGTCTAGTTGTGATGCTGAAGGTATTGGTCTCAAGACATGGAAATCTTTAATGTTTGGCGCAGCCAATGCATTAAATAATTTTGCTCTTTCTACCAAGGTTTTGGTTCTCACTAAATCAAACCATCTTGTCATTTCACCATACATTTCTCTTGTACGTTCTTCTAAAATGAAGTTTAAGTTGATAACACCGGCGCTAACCTGTAAAGCTGCTGCAGCTGTAGTGTTTTGCAATGGCGTGTTAGCAGCCCTAAATGCTGCACGTGTTTTTAACACATTAATTGCGGTTGCTGCATCATTTGGCCTATTTAATTTCAAGGCTGCTTCTGCAGCAATTAAATAAGTCTCACCTAAGCGCATTAAAATAATTGGCCTATCAGAGGCATCGTTGAAATGAAGCTTAGTTTTGTCCATGAATTTCGTCATTGTAGGGAACCATTCCACATCATATTGAGATGGTGCAATGATTACGCCTTTGAATGCTTGTCTTTCCGCAACACTTACTTCACGTCCTGGCATCCAAATAGCCGGGTCAACACCTTTTACTGGCGTAACGGCAACACCATTTCTTGTAGCTACGAAAGCTGCAGTGGTAGATTGTACATTGTTATCTGCTGTTGATGGCAGATTCATTGCCCATTCCTTTTGGAAAGTTCCATCATATCTTGCGTCATCAGTCATATTGCTGAATGCCCCATAAGTGTACGCAGTTGGTCTAAATCTACGGTAAGGTCTGCCGTTGATTTGATCTCTCGCCACTAGCTGAGCATTTACAACTGGTGCACCTGGAATACCTTCATTTACGTTACGGGTAAGGGTATAGAAAGCGGTGAAATAACAATTTAATCTATTCTCTTTATTTCCTCCTGCTGGTGCGGTAGTGCACATCACCGAAGGTTTGCACCAATAAGAAATAATAAAAAGCACGTAGAAACTTTGCTTCTCCTAATAACTGGTTTTTTACAGCGTCTGAAACACTAGCTTGTGGTCCGAACTCTAATACGCCATTTAAGTTATTAATAGGTATATAACTATTGTCCCATACTCCCTGAATTGTACCATTTTGTGGTGTAATGTTGGTGTAACTGTGAAAGTCTAAACCTCCATCTCCACCTCTTACCACCTCATCTGTGCCTGCCACTTGTGATGAAGTAAAACCTTCGCTACCCCAAAAGAACCTTGTAGTTGCATAAGATGCATTTAGACCAGCTTGTAAGCCGTCCGCTGTTAAAAAATATTCAGGTCCGATGTTGGAACGGTATTCAGATTCTAATACTTTCTTACAGCTAATTGGTGCCATGGCTGCAATTGCTAAACCAACCCAACCAAGTTTTAAATTTTTATATATTTTCATTTTCTTTAATTCTATCTATTAAATTAAAATTTAGCATTTATGCCAAATATAAATTGACGAGTTGATGGTAAATCTAAGCCCACGGTAATTGCACGAGCATTTACTGCATTCGTTCCAATGGCTCCACCAAAACCTGTTCCTTCAGGATCAACACCCAAACCAGATTTTACGAATGGAGAATAGACTATAAATGGATTGTTTGCAGTTGCATAAAGCCTAAGGCTTCCCAAACCTAATTTACCAGCAATTGCTGGAGAAAAATTATAGCCAAGGTTAATGCTGCGGATTTTAACAAAAGAACCATCATAATATCCTAAAGTAGAAGAGTAAGGTAAATTGGTTGCTCCACCAGCTGGCCTAGGGAAAGCGTTAGTTGGATTAGTTGGCGTCCAATAATCTACTTTTACTTGGTTCACCCTGCCATTTAAGAAGGCGAAATAACCATTGTTACCTCCGTCAGTTGTAAGATAAGGTGCAACGATTTTATTGCCTAGCCTAGAAAATGCTACTGCAGATAGATCAAAACCTTTATAGGTGAATCGTTGTGTCATTCCTAAAACAACTTTTGGTTGGAAAGTGCCTATAATACTTCTGTCGGCATCAGTAAGTGCGCCATCATTATTTAGGTCTGCGATTTTGATTTGACCAGGAGTTGCACCATATCTGGCCGCGTCTACAGCCTCAGCAGTTTGCCAAATTCCAGCTTTCGTATAATCATAAATTACGTTGACAGGCTGACCAACAAACCATCCATTACCCACATCTTGTGTTGTAGTTGCATCAGCAAGGCGAACAATTTTTTCACGGTTTATAGCGAAGTTAAAGTCTGTTGCCCAAGTAAACCCTTTTGTATCTTTGGAAGCAATGTTTAGCGAGCTGATGTTAAATTCGATACCTTTTCCGCTAGTAGACGCTGCATTGGTATAATAGCTTGTTGCTCCATTACTCCTTGGTAATTGTTTGTTGATAATTAAATCATCTGTATTTTGTTTGTAAACATCTACCGAACCACTAATACGATTGTTTAAAATCGCAAAATCCAAACCGATGTTTAATTGCTTAGTACTTTCCCATTTCAAGTCTACATTTGCCAAACTGCCAATGTAATAACCCTGCACATTTTGTGCACCATAATCATAACGGTTAGATTGTAATGAACCCCTTGTTGCATCAGTTGGGATTGATGGGTTACCGGTTACACCGTAAGAAGCTCTTAATTTCAAGTTAGAAAATGTTTTCTGGCTTTTCATGAAATCTTCGTTAGTGATATTCCATCCAATAGCTGCTGCAGGGTAATTTAAGTAATGGTTGATAGGGAATACCGACGAACCATCACGTCTTACCGTGAAAGTTGCCAAGTAACGATCTTTATAAGCGTAATTTACCCTTGCCATGAAAGATTGTAGGCCACCTTTAGAAAAACCTCCTGCTCCGCCATCTACGGCAGTAATGGTTTGTGCTAAGAAGAAATTGTAATATTGAACTGCTTCACTTGGGAAACCAACACCGTTAAATGCGTTGCTGAAACCGCGATCACGTTGTACACTATACAATCCTGTAAAGTCAATTTTATGATCTTTAGCTATTGTTTTGCTGTAAGTCACAATGTTCTCCATTAATAAAGTGTAGGCTTCGTTATTCGATACACTTGCTGTTGCCTGCGCATTGGAGGTTGCATCTGGTCTAATAATGGTTTTAGGTCCTGAGAAGGTTCCTCTATTTTCTTGTCTGAAATCTAGTCCTAAGTTGAGTTTATATTTTAATCCGTCTATGATACTCACTTCTCCGTATAGCACATTATTTGTTCTTAATCTTCTAGTACGGTCAACAATGTTCTCTCTGTCGCTTAGCGTAAGCGGATTGGCTGTAGCTGTGGCATCAACAGTGCCTTCTTGTGGAAATAGATACATGCTGCCATCAGCATTGTATGCTGGAGCCAGCGGAGTGATACGCATGGTAGCATATAAAGGATTAACACCTGCGCCATTACCGTATGTTAATGTGTTTCTTGTGCTTAAACCTATTTTAATCCTTTTGCCTATCATTGCGTCAATGGTTGTATTTAATGCATAACGCTCAAAACCAATTCCTGTGACTACGCCGCCTTCGTTAAAATAGCCAGCAGAAATTCCATAGTTAATTCCCTCACTGCCACCAGAAATGCCTAATTGCTGATTGGTTACAAAACCTTTTTTGTAAAGATAATCTTGCCAGTTTGTTGAGGTGCCATTTGCAATTCCTGCTAATTCTAATGGAGAATAGCCAGCACTGTATGCAGGAGATGCAGCATTTCTAAAGTCGACAAATTCTTGCCCACTGAATTGTTCATACTGATCTCTCACCTGACTTACGCCATAATATGAACTATATGTTAGTACTGGTTTTCCAACACGACCGCGTTTTGTGGTAATTAATATAACTCCGTTTGAGCCCCTGAAACCGTAAATTGCAGTTGAAGAGGCGTCTTTAAGAATATCGATACTTGCGATATCATCATTGTTAATCTCGTTTACACTTCCTCCAAATGGAACTCCATCTAAAACGATTAAAGGATCACTTGTTCCGCTTAAAGAACGATTACCTCTAATTCTAATTTGACCGCCAGCACCCGGTCTTGAACTGTTTCTGGAAATGTCGACACCAGCAATACGTCCTTGTAGAGCGCTAATCGGGTTAGCGGCAGGCACTTCAAGCAATGCTTCTGCCTTAATTCCTGCTATCGAGCCAGTCACATCTGATTTTTTTTGTTGACCGTAACCCACTACAACAACTTCATTTAAGTCTTTCGAATTGGGCGTTAAGGTAACATTGTAATTGGTCACTCCACTCTTAATCTCAATTTCTTGCGATGGATAGCCAATAAAAGAAATGATTAGTGTTTTTTCATTTGAACCGGCGCTAATGGTAAACTCGCCACTAGCGTCTGTTACGGTTGCTTTTCCAGAAAGTTTTAATTTGACACCTGCTCCTGGCATCGGAAGATTTTTCTCGTCCAATACTTTTCCCTTTAAAACGGTTTGGGCAAAAAGCAAAGATGGTGTTAGGCCTATTAACAGTATTAGCATAGCTAAACTCTTAAACAGCATTTTTTGTCTAGGTTTTTTCATACAAGGTTTAATTTAATACGCAATGTTTTTAACTGCCTTATCAAACCTTAAGTTTACTCTCTTAATTAATGAGGAGAAACACCTAAGGTATATTTGGTTAGGATAAAAGTAGAAATTAAAAAATCAAATTGCAACCGATTGCATAAAATATTTTTATTTATTTTAGAAAAGCGCCTATTATCATTAAAATCGCCTTTTAATAGTTGTGTACCGATTGCATTTAGGAAAAATTAAACAGAAATTTTTATGTAAAATGCGTGAGTGTTCGTCTATGGACTATTAAATAAATGGTGTATTCGTATGATGAGCGTAAAGAAATGTCATCGTTCTTGCTTTAAGAAAATACCCAATAATAGGTATATAATAAGGTTTTATAAAAGTATACCTTGTATTGTCTTTCAAGTTCTTAAGTGCTTGATATTTAGAAGCTATTTCAAGTAAATTCTTAACAAAATGACTCTCAAACTAAATAAGGCTTTTTTGCTGATTTTTTTCTCGGTTTTTATTTTCTCACTAAGTTTTGGGAAAAAAGACAATCATGCAGTTAATAAAAAAACAATGTTTGGGACAAGTTTAATTGGAGCTAAATATCTCCCAATACCGATTAAATTCTTGCCAATAAATCTGAATACATATACTCCCGATTCCTGCATATTGTTGCTGTATCAAACAGTATCATCGGCTACAGATTCAATAAGTAAAAAAAAATATTATTATTGCACGCTCAATAAAAAAACAACACGGTTAAATGGTTCTCTAGCAAGTATTGCAGAAGTTCAAATACTTTTCGAATCCATTAATAAACTTGGGCTCTTTAAGGAAATTAACCTTTTGTACTTTGATGATAAACGAAAAGTGAACAGATCTGTTACGGTTAATTATCTATCGAAAAAACTAAAAGAAACAAGATTGGTTTCTCGCAATGATAACCTAGTGGATATTTTATTATACTCCCAACAGGGTGTATTACTTTCTAAAACTTTGAATAAGGTAGATACAATTTATTCAAAATGGTATAGTTTAGCTGGGTTAGAAAAAATAGGACAAAACCTTTATTATCAAAATGGAAGTCAAAAAGCTAACATCAATTATAAAGAGGGGCTAATTAATGATACACTTACGTTTTATACTACTGAAGGTATGGTATCTAGGCAATATATTTACAATAAAGGCCTTGTTGTTAAAACATTGGTAGAGCCAGTTAGAATGACAAGCTCTACTGCTTCAAGTTATAAAAAGGCATTATTAATTGGAATCAATCAATATACAAGACCAGTAGATTATACCGCAAAAGAGATTAATGATAAGTTTATAGAAGTATATAATATTGCTGGGTCTGTAAATGATGTTAACCTGATTAAAAGTAAACTGATTTCTGGGCAAGGTTTTAATAAGGACAATGTAGGCTTACTAACGGACCAACAGGCAACAAAGGCAGGTATTTTAAAAGCACTAAATAATTTCGCTGCTAAGCTTATGCCTTCAGATATTGCTTTTTTGCATTTTAGTGCCTTGAGTTACGACGCCAACAAAGTGAAAGATGGTAATGAAGTATTTATTTTGGCTAGCGATTACTACAAGGGTAAAAGTGATACGACTAATACTTATTGGATCACAAAAAAGGAAATAGAACAGGTGTTTGAAAGCATTAAAAAGAAAATCGGTAGTAAGGGACAGTTAATAGTATCTTATGATGCTTGTGGTCAGTCTGCAGATAATGCAAAAGATGAAAAAAAGAACGATGTGAAATTTCGTGGAGAACAGGGTGGTTTGTTGTTCTCCTCTAAAAAATATATGAATGTACCTTTTGTTATCCTTTCAGGTACCACCGGAGATGAATTGAGTATGGAGGCTTCTCAAAATGGAATAACTTACGGCGTTTATTCTTATGCGCTTGCAAATGCACTTGCCCTACCTTATTCTTTAACAGATGAAGATTTAATCAACGAGGTTCGATTGAATGTAACTAAACAAAACCCCAACTATTATTCCAATTTCCCGCAATATCTTTTTGAACAAAATCAATCCTCAACAATAGAACAAGGCGTAACTTTGGCAGAAATTAAACCGAAAGGTAATGCCCATATCATTTCAGTAGGTATTAGTGATTATCCAAAAACAGGAAAGCTATCCTTTTTAAATTGCGTGGCCGATGCAATTTCCTATAATCAATATTTTACAGATCAATATAAATCACTAACAGAAACTGGGAATGTTAGCTCTTATTTATTAACAGACACTTTAGCAACCAAGAAAAACATTCTTGAAGCCATTAACAAAACAATGACCTCAAAACCTGAGGATTATTTTGTATTTAATTTTTCCGGCTATACTGTTCCACTGAGGGATTCATTGGGCAAACAACTTACTTATTTCATCCCATATGGGTTAAAAAGCTTGACAGATACAGCAGAGATTAAAAAAAATGGAATATCGCTAGTTCAGCTGAAAGAATTATTGCAGATGATTCCTGCTAACAATCAATTATTTATCACCGAGGCCGGAAGTACAACCAATTTTCAGAAAGAATTTATTAAAAACCTGATTGAAAGTAGTCCGACTTTGGCAGCCTTATCTAACAAAAACCGTGTTTTCATTATACCAAAGGGCGCAGGTATAGATAATATGATTTGTAATAATAGAGATATAAAGCACGGCCCGTTAAATTATTATATCACTAACCTAACAATTGATTTGAACATTTATGGTTTGTTTGAAAGCGATTTATACATCAACGCATTAAAATATGCCATTGGTAAAGCCGAGGCTGATTGCGATTACATAAGAAGCGGTTATTTTGATGTATTTTTTGAAAAGAACTTCATAAACGACCTACAATATTTTATGCCCGAACAGGCAATGCAAATGCGTGGTGCCAAAGTGAGGAATCAAACTAAAGAGAAATTGAGTAGGGATAATTCTAAACGTTATGCTTTAGTTATAGGCACAAATACTTATAAGGCAAATGTGCAATGGGGAAATTTGAATAATCCAGCTCCTGATGCTAGAGCAATCGCTGATGAATTAGAAAATAACTACGATTATAAAGTAATGCGTTTAATTGATAAACCTCTGGATAGCATCTATAATAAGATTTTAGAATTGTCTAAACTGCTAAAAGAAAGCGATCAATTGGTAATTTTTGTAGCTGGCCACGGAGATTTTGATGATAACTTATTGGATGATGGATTGATTGTGACAAACGATTCAAAAACAGCCAAAGATGATCCTTTCAGAAACTCATATATTCAATATTCTAAGCTATCTAGGATGATAAATAAATTGCCGCCCAATCAAATTCTCTTATTAATGGATGTTTGTTTTGGCGGCACATTCGATGAACGCGTAGCGAGAAATGTTGCCAGAAGTGGCGAAACCATTTACGATGATATGAATGCTGCGGCTTACATTGATGGTAAATTAGGAAAGAAAACAAGAATATACATCACCTCTGGTGGAAAAAAAGAAGTACCTGATGGGTACGCTGGTAAACATTCTCCTTTTGCACAGAGACTAATCATGGCCTTGCAAGGAAGGGGAGGCGCAAACAGTATGTTAACAGCGAAGAACTTATATCAATTTGTAGAAAAATTGCCTTCCGGACCGCTTTTAGGCAGTTTCGGTGATGATGAACCAGGTAGTGAGTTTTTGCTAATTCCTAATATAACAGCTAAGATAATTGCCGTGGCTAAAAATTAATTTTTGCATAAAGAAGGAGGAAATATCGGTTGTAGAGGCTTTAGAAAGAAAAACTTAGTTATTGGTTACGTTTTTTCCTATTTTAGGTAAATATTCTATCCCTACTTATGATTAAACAACTACACTTCACTAGTTTTTTGATTTTAGCAGCATTAATTAGTAGTGTTTCTTATGGTCAATCTCCAAATCTTGACAGTGCGACGATCGCAGTACAAAAGGCACAGGCTTTTTTTGATAAGGAGATCAAATCTCAATCCAGACTTTTTAATGGAACTGCCTATTTAACCTATGGAAGTAACGTTAAAGGAACTGCCACTTTTGACGACTTATCTCTTACAAATGGTACTGTTGTTTATGATGGAATTCGTTATGACGATATTCCCTTGCTTTATGATTTATATTTAGATAACCTCGTTACTACTTCTTTTGGAAACGCTGCGATGGTTAGTTTGATAAAAGACAAAGTTTCAGGTTTTTACATCAATAAACATCATTTTATCTACTTAAATCAACCTAACGAGCGCTCAGGTTCAGAAATTTTAAACGGCTTTTTCGATTTGATTTATGATGGAAAGATCAGAGTGCTGGTTAAAAGATCTAAAAAACTACAATTTTCTACCAATGTAGAAACTCCATATTACTTTACCTCTAAAACAACATACTTTTTAGAAAGAAATGGTAATTATTATCAGTTCGACAATGAGAGCTCTTTTTTAAATCTTTTTAAGGAAAAAAAGAATGAAATGAAGAAACATTTGCAGGAAAACAAAATTAAGTTTAAGGATAATCCTGAAGCGGCAATTGCAATTTTAGCTAGGTATGATGAGCAGATATAGATTTAGCATAAAATTATTTTGTTCAAGTATATTGCTTCTTTTCTCAATTAGTATTTGTACGGCATACGCACAAAAGGATAACGCAATTAGTGTAGATTTTAAACAATCGAAAATAAGTGAAGTTATTATCGATTTGGAAAGTAAAAGCTCATTCCACTTTTACTATGATCCAAAAATTATGGATAGCCTAAGTTTTACTTTGAAGGCAGAAAATAAATCCATTGTCTTTGTATTAGATAATTTATTTAAAAGTGTAGGGGTAAATTATACCATCTTCAAAAAAGATATTTTCCTTACCAAGAATACACAACTGGTGGTTCAGGAAATAACAAACAATCCAGTATCGCAAACAGTTAAAAATATTGTTGATCTATCTCAATCGGTAAAAGTTCAACAAGCAGTTACGCCTAACAAGTTGTATGAAATTGGTATGAAAACCAATGAACTGAAAAATATTCCAGCTATACTTTCTGGAAATTTGAAAGAAGCTAGCACCGGTAAGCCAATTGCGGGGGCAGTTATTTCTTCGCAATCCTCAAACGTACAGGCTACAACTAATCAAAGTGGATATTACACTATAGAATTACTTACAGGACAAAATATTCTTGATATTAAAACCCCAGGCAGAGAAGATACGCAAAGGCAGGTAATGTTATATGGGAACGGTAAGCTAAATATTGAACTTAAAGAAAATATACTCTCTTTAAAGGAAGTAGAAATTTTAGCGAACAAGGTTTCTAATACAAAAAGTGTTGAAATGGGTGTAAATAGATTAGATATAAAAACAATTAAAAAAGTCCCATCACTATTTGGTGAGCCAGATATTTTACGGGTGATTTTAACCTTGCCCGGTGTACAAACTGTTGGCGAGGCTAGTACAGGTTTTAATGTTAGAGGCGGCTCTACCGATCAAAATTTAATTTTATTAAATGATGCTACGATATACAATCCGTCTCACTTTTTTGGTTTTTTCTCTGCGTTTAATCCAGATATAGTAAAAGATGTAGAGTTGTATAAAAGCACTATTCCCGAAAATTATGGAGGTAGATTAGCGTCTGTTTTAGAAGTAACTAATAGAACTGGTGATAAAAAGAAGTTTACCGGATCTGCAGGTATTGGTTTAATAACAAGTCGTTTTAATATAGAAGGTCCCATAGATAATGGCAAAACTTCGTTTATTTTTGGAGGAAGAGTTACTTATTCAAATTGGCTTCTTAAACTATTGCCAAAAGATTATGAACAAAGTAAGGCATCATTTTATGATCTAAATATTGGGATTAACCATCAATTGAATGAAAAAAATGAAATCAATATTTCGGGGTATTATAGTAAAGATGATTTTAAATTAAATACAGATACAAGTTATAATTATAGCAACCAAAATGGCTCTATAAAATGGAAGCATACCTTTAATGAAAAACTAAATGTTGCTTTTACGGCAGGCTTTGATGCTTACGATTATAGCATCAATAGCAACTCAAATCCGATAAATGCCTACAAACTTGGCTTTAAGATTAGCCAAACTAACTTTAAAACAGATTTTCGCTATAAGATAGGTGACAAGCATCAATTTAAATTTGGTTTGTCTGCCATATATTATAAACTTAACCCAGGGTCGTTTGTTCCAGTTGGAAATGAGTCTTTGGTTACGGCAGATATTTTGCCTGCTGAACAAGCTTTGGAAAGTGCTATTTATGTTGGAGATGAATTTAAGGTAACTGAAGCTTTTTCAATCAATGCAGGCTTGAGATACTCTTTATATAATTATTTAGGCCCACAAACCATTAATAACTATGCGCCGAATTTACCTGTAACAGAAGATAACCTATTAAGTACTACCCAATATGGGGATAAAAAGGTAATTGATACTTATAAAGGGCCTGAAATAAGAGTTTCTGGGAGGTACAATTTAACAAAAGACTTTTCTGTAAAAGCATCTTATAATACCTTGAGGCAATATATACACTTACTTTCAAATACAACTGCAATTGCACCAACTGATATTTGGAAGTTAAGCGATCCGAATATTAAACCTCAGTTTGGAAGCCAGGTTTCTTTAGGATTGTACAAAAATTACAGCGCCAACACCATAGAAACATCGGTAGAAGTTTATTATAAAAAGCTAAAAGACTATTTAGATTATAAAAGTGGGGCTAGTCTGGTGTTAAATCATGCCATTGAAAGAGACGTTGTGAATACAAATGGCAAAGCATACGGGATAGAGTTTCTAATGAAGAAAAATACTGGTAAGCTAACGGGTTGGATGAGTTATGCTTATTCTAGAACAATGCTTAGAACCGAAGACTTAGAACAAGGCTCTTTAGTGAACGAGGGTAGCTTTTATCCTGCAAACCATGATAAACCGCATGCATTTAATTTTACTGGAAACTACGCCTTTAAACAACGGTACCATTTGTCATTTAATGTTACTTACAGCACTGGCAGGCCAATTACTTTGCCCATAGCGAAATATTATTATGCGGGTAGCGAAAGAGTATATTATTCTGATAGAAATGCCTATCGAATTCCAGATTACTTTAGAACAGATATATCTTTCAATATTGAAGGTAACTACAAGGTTAATCAAAGGTTTCGTAATTCATTCACCATGGGTATATATAATGTAACTGGAAGGAAAAATGCATATTCCACTTATTTTACGCAGGAAAACGGCGTAATATCCGGTTATAAACTCTCTATTTTTGCCTCAATGTTGCCATTTGTCAGTTACAATATCAAGTTTTAGATTCAATAACGTAAGTATGATCTATTATTAATTTTTAATAAATGAAAAATCTTTTTAAAATATGTTTTTTGTTTGCCATCGTTGCAATATCAAGTTGCAAGGAAGCTTACAATCCAGTAGTTACGGCGAATAATAGCAATTTGTTGGTTGTTGAAGGGATTATAAATTCTGGTGTTGATTCGACAATAATCAAATTGAGTAGAACCGTTATTATTGCAAATAAAACAGTGTTAAATCCCGAGACAGGGGCAACCTTAGTTGTTGAAAGCGATGCAAATGAAACATTTCCACTAAAGGAAGACTTGAAAAAGGGAACCTATTTTGCATTGGCCTTAAATTTAAATAGTGCAAAAAAATACAGATTAAAAATTAGCACTTCAAAAGGTGTGATATATCTTTCAGATTATGTAGAAGTCAAAACATCTCCAGTAATTGATGAGGTGAATTATGAGGTTAAAAGTGATGGACTTCAAGTAAATTTGAACACACATGATGCTACCAATAAATCAATCTACTACAGATGGGAATATAAAGAAACTTGGATTTTTCATGCGAAATTTATTTCAACTCTTGAATGGGATGGCAACTCTATAGTGCCTAGGAAAATTGGTATTCACGAATGTTGGGGTAATGAAAATTCAAGCAAAATAGTTTTAGGCACAACATCCAAACTCACTCAAGACGTAATTTTTAAAAGTCCAATTACATTCATTCCTTCAACTTCAGAGAAACTGTCTGATACCTATAGTATTCTTGTTAAACAATATACATTAACAAAAGAAGCCTACGAATTCTGGCAAAACTTAAAGAAAAGTACTGAATCACTTGGGTCTATATTCGATGCGCAACCATCGCAGCTTACCGGTAATATTCATAATGCCGATAACCAACAAGAGCCAGTTATTGGTTACATAAGCGTAGGTACTGTTGAACAAAAACGAATCTTCGTATCAAAGGATAAATTCCCAAATTTCAGAATGGTATACCCTTATGAGTGCATGGAGCCATCAATAGCGACTATTAAAAGCCCTGGAGACGCGAAGCAGTATTTCGGAGATTTTACTTCGATTCCAATTGAAAATGCTCCAACTGGCGTGTACGCATCAAGTAGGCAGTGTGCAGATTGTACTGTAAGGGGAACAAACAAAAGGCCGGCATTTTGGCAATAGCAGCAAAAATTATGAATAACTTATCTTTTAAGCTCATCACTGTATTCTTTTTTATGTCTGCCCAATTCGTTGCAAAGGCACAATTGTTAAATGAATTAAAAACCTCATTTAATAACTATAATCAAAATGTTTTCCAAGAAAAGATTTTTGTACACACCGATAAAGAACAGTATTTAACTGGAGAAATTTTATGGTTTAAAGTGTACAATGTTGATGCTGTTACTAAAAAGCTAAATGACTTAAGTAAAGTTTGCTACATAGAGTTGTTAGATGAAAAAAATAAACCTGTTTTACAGTCGAAAATTGCTCTTGTTGCTGGTATGGGAAACGGCTCTCTTTATATCCCAAAGGCGTTGTTAAATGGTTCTTATACTTTTAGGGCATATACCAATTGGATGAAGAATTTTGAAACAAACTTATTCTTTGAAAAAAAGATTACAATCCTCAATTCTTTGAACTCCCTAGTAAAGTCTAGTCCTAAAACCGAAATAGATTTGCAGTTTTTTCCAGAAGGCGGAGAAATGATTGAAGGTATTCAAACTAATGTTGGTTTTAAAGCAACAAATTCTTTTGGTAACGGAGTTGATGTAAGAGGCGCTGTTGTTAATCAAAAAAATGATACCGTTGCCAGATTTAAATCATTTAAGTTTGGAATAGGTAAGTTTTCTTTTACTCCCTTACCAAATCAGACCTACAGGGTAGTTGCTGTGGTGAAAAAGGAAATTATAAATGAACAATTTCCTGTAGCTAAAAAACAGGGATACTCATTGAGCCTAAATGATGGAGAACGTATAACGCTTGATGTTGCCACTAATTTACAAGCAAATAAAGTTTATTTGATGGTACATAATAATAGGAAAATAAACATCGCTGAAACAGCAACAATACTTGAAGGCAAGGCATCATTTGCAATTAATAAGTCTAAACTAGGGGATGGGTTATCATTTTTAACAATTTTTAATGAAAGTGGACAGCCTGTTTGTGAAAGGTTGTATTTCAAAAGGCTATCATCTAAGTTAAAAATAGATGCTAATCCGAGTTTTACCAGTTATAACGTCAGGAAACCGGTAGATGTTAATTTTAGCATAAAAAACGAAAAAGGCGATCCAATAACAGCAAATATTTCTATTGCTGTAAGAAGAATAGATTCTTTACAGGGTATGGATCAAAGTGATATTTTAAGTTATTTATTCTTAAGTTCTGAAGTAAAGGGTAACATAGAATCACCTGGTTATTACTTTGCAAATGAAACTCAAGAGAGTAACGAAGCATTAGATAATTTATTAATAACACAAGGTTGGAGGCGGTTTTCATGGAACGTTGTTAGGAAAAATCAAAGTCCTTCGTTACAGTTTTTACCAGAAGTTAATGGACATTTAATTACAGGCAAAATTAAAAGTAAGGATGGTGCATCAATAAAAAATGCAGCACTATATTTAAGCATTCCAAAAGTTAGCAATCAATTTTATCAATCTACGGCTGATGAAAATGGAAACTTCGTTTTCAATACAAAAGACATTAATGGTGTAAATGAAATTGTTGTTGAGGCTATTGATACTACTGCAATAATATCAGTTTTAAGTCCTTTTTCTGAAAAGTATAGCCATTTAAGTTCTTATGATATTACGCCTAATGAGAAAGAATTTAATGAGACGCAATTTTATAGTTTAGCAACACAAATTCAAAATACTTACTCCGCTGATAGATTGAACCAATTTTCACAATTGGTTGTTGATACAGCCATGTTTTATGGCACACCATTTAAAACATATAGACTAAATAATTATACTAGGTTTAGAACGTTAGAAGAAACCATGAGGGAATATGTAACACAAACTTTTATTACTAAGGGAAGCGAATATCAAATCCGATTATTAGGTAAAGATGTTTCCCTTAATGGTAATCCCTTAGTTTTGTTGGATGGAGTTCCTTATTTTAACATGAATAAAGTAATGAAAATTGATCCTTATAAAATAGAGAGACTTGAAATTATACCCGAAAAATACTATTTAGGATCTGGGGTTTATGAAGGGATTTTAAGCTTTTTTAGTTTCAAACCAAATTTGTCTTCTATCGAAATTAACGCTAACGCAATTGTATTAGACTATGAAGGGATCCAACAACAACGAGAGTTTTATTCTCCTGCCTATAGCTCTGCACAAGAAATTAACAGTCGTATTCCCGATTTTAGAAATGTTTTGTATTGGGCGCCTTTTGTAGGTGTTGATAAAGATGGAAAAGGTCAGGTTAAATTTTATACCTCAAACTTTGCGGGTACATATATTGGCACTATTAATGGGCTTTCTGCAGATGGAACACCTGGTGTCGGCTCGTTTTTATTCCAAGTTAGAGACGAAACTAAGCAGAAGCCTTAGGAAGAGTAAATTTCCTTCCGTTATGATATGCAATTCTAAAATCAGTTTTATCTTCGCTCTACATAAATGAGTAACACAGAATTTAAAAACTATGAATAATCAAATGAAGAAATTAAGTTTAATCATCTTGTTTTTTATTGCTTTTTTTAGCCTAAAAGCGCAAGAAGCACCTTTTTCCAAAGATATACAAAGTTTTAAAAAGAAGGATAGCATAGATTTTCCTCCTAAAAAAGCAGTGCTGTTTATTGGCAGTTCTACCTTTACCAAATGGACCAATGTGCAAACTTATTTCCCAAATCATACCATCATAAATAGAGGTTTTGGCGGTTCATCTTTACCCGATTTAATATATTTTGTAAAGGATATCGTTTATCCATACAAGCCAAAACAAGTGGTAATATACTGTGGTGAAAATGATTTTACAGGCGGAGCAACGGCGCAAGTTGTAGCCGATAGAGTTAAGCAATTATTTGATTTAATTAGAGAAAAATATCCAAAGGTTCAGCTTACTTATATTTCCATTAAGCCAAGCCCATCAAGAGAAAAATATTGGACGGAGATGAAGCTTGCAAATAAATTAATTGCTGATTTGATTTCGAAAACAAAAAGAGCGGATTACATTAATACTTTTGATGCGATGTTTAATGCAGATGGAACAATTATGAAAGAGATTTTCCTTTCAGATAACTTGCACATGAATGCAAAAGGTTATGCGATTTGGGCACCAATTATAGAGCCTTATTTGAAATAAAATGTTTGTCATTCCGAGTTCCGAGGAATCTCATAAATAGATTCTTCGTTGCACTCAGAATGACAAAGTTGCTTAAATCCCAAACCTTAGCCTCAAAGCTTCGCTGTTAGAACGACTAGAGGTAACACGGGTTTCATCAACATTGTTAAGCACAAAAATAAGTGCACCATTAAAGCCTTTTCTAATTTCTTTGATGTATTCTGTATTGATGATTTCACTGCGATGAATTCTTAAAAATTCTTCAGGCAATTTTTCTTCCAGTGTAGATAAAGTAAAATCTGTTAAGTGTTTTTTGCCATCTACCGTGTGTAAAAAAACATATTTGTCTTCTGCTTGGATATGCACTATGTCATCTAGCTTAATCAATAAAATTTTATCTCCAAGTTTAACAGTTAAGGTTTTAATGGATTTTTTACCTTGTATCTGGCGAATTAATTCGTCGATAGGAACTTGAGCAGGAGCAAGGTTGGTTTGCTTAAGTTTTTTAATGGTTTTGTCTAACCTTTCAATTTCAATTGGTTTTAACAAGTAATCAATTGAGCCTTCTTCAAAAGCCTTGATGGCATATTGGTCGTATGCTGTTGTAAAAACAACTTTAGGTTGATGTTTCAGTTTCGCCAACATTTCAAATCCATTTAACACAGGCATTTCAATGTCTAAAAAGATTAAGTTAGGTTTCAAACTTTCAATTATTTCCAGTCCTTCAGCACCATTTTCTGCTTCAGCAACTATTTCTATTTCATCGTATTGCGCTAACAAACGTTTAATTCGCTGGCGTGCCAGTTGTTCGTCATCTATAATTATGGTCTTCCACATGGTGATTAAATAAAAGGTATTGAAATTTTAATGTGCTTTTCTGGTGTATTGTTAATTTGAATATCGTGGTCATCTTTGTACAATAACTGCAGTTTATCGAATGTGCTTTGTAACCCATAACCTGCAATTAATTCTTCAGGGAAAGGAGTGCCGTTGTCATAAATAAAAATCTCAATTCTGTTTCCGTTTTGTATGATATTAACTTTCATTTCCCCGTGGTCACGAACATCTTTTAAGCCGTGTTTTAATGCGTTTTCTACCAAAGGCTGCAATAAAAATAACTTCACTAAATCCATCTCTTTCGATTTTAGCATGGTCTCTGCATTTATTCTCTGAAAGTGATAGAGTAAAATCAAAGTCCCGATGACGATGGTTATGAGGACGTTGAATTTGTAGTCACTGATGTGCCCAGTAAAACTGTATTTAAAATCAAAAGTGAGGGAAACGATAAAATAGGAGAGCTCCACACCAATAAAAAGGCCAACTAGGTTGCAGATGTAATAAATCCAAACGAAATTCCAAAAGCCGATTTTGGCAGGTGTAAAATAGCATTGAACAAGGGCGATTACATTGGCTATGCTCAAAGTAATAAATAAACTAAAAAGGATATTAAATAGGACATTTTTTGTTTGTATACCAGTCGGATTAAAAATGTAAATAAAGGCACTCATTAAAAGTCCTACCGAAATCCCGATTATAGCATATTTGATATTGGTTTTAAGCCAGCCACCTTCTTTAAATGATAATCTTTTTTCTATCATGATATTTTAACAGGCATAATTTAGTGATTTTTTAATAGACCAAATTTGCAAAATAGCAGTAACCCCTTAAAGTTATTATTGATGGATGGTAATATGTTTTGGATGAGTGGTAGGATAATGCAGCGAAATGCATTGGTTATTCGTTAAACAGACAATTAACCTTTAACCAATTAAACTAAAATAACTACTTTTACAAAGTGAAAAATCTAGGCATCATTTATCTAATTTTTATGACATTGCTTTCGGCATTGCCATGTAATGATGAAATTGAAAATCAGGATGCCGCCTTCTCTCAAATCTCAAAGGTAGAACAGAAAAAAACTCAAGAAACAGAAAATTGCTCGCCAATATGTTTATGTTCTTGCTGTGGACAAAGTGTGGTTGAACCTCAACTTGTAACTTTTGATATTAAAATTCCTGCTGTGGATTTAGAGGGTAAAATTTCTAACTATCATTTCTCTTTAGAACAAAGAGCACAAAACATTTGGCAACCGCCCAAGTTGGTTTAATTTATTCTTGTCTAAGCATATTTTATCTCAATGAGCATAATTTATAGGGCTTAGTAATTGTCCTGTTCAGTCAACAATTGAACATTTTAGCAATGCAACAATCGTATTTTATTAAACTAAAAATCCACAATGAAGAAAATCATACTGTCAGTATTGGCATTATTTATAACTACGTTAACTTTTGCCCAAAATACTTGGAAAGCGAAAATAGCAGATACAGAATCAAAGACACCTTTAACCGAAGCTTATGCTTTATTAAAAGGCACGAATATCAACGCAAAAGCCGATGAAAAAGGAATCATCACTTTAAGTAATATTCCAAACGGACCTCAAACCATCATCATAAAATTAGTAGGGTACGAACAGAAAGACATTTCTCTTACTTTTCCGTTAACCCAAACAGAACCGCAAGAAGTTTTATTGGAAGCAACCGAAGACGAATTGGAAGGCATCACAATTTCTAGTACCCGAAGTTCAAGAAGCATACAAGATATTGCCACTCGTGTAGAATTTATCGCAGGAGAAGAATTGGAAGAAAAAGCCAATATGAAACCTGGTGATATTAGGATGATGTTAAGCGAAAGTACAGGAATACAGACACAGCAAACTTCAGCAACTTCTGCCAATGCAGCAATTAGAATTCAGGGTTTAGATGGCCGTTATACACAAATTTTAAAAGATGGTTTCCCTTTATACGCAGGCGCATCTAGCGGATTGGG
>SEDG01000285.1 GCA_004295885.1 Pedobacter sp.
AATTGCAAAATCATGGTGCCATCTAAAAAGAAGAAATAATAGTATTCGTTTCTTTTTAAGTTTGATTTAAAAATTAACCATCCAGTTAGAATAATGGTTAAGGCTAATCCAATTACATCTAAATTGATGTTTTTTGTAAACAGAATCAGTAAGATTAAATATAGAACTAATAAAGCTTGGCAGAAAATCCAGGCTTTTTTTTCGCCCAGCATTACTGGAATTGTTTTTAATTCATACAACTTATCTTGGTATAAATCACGAATATCAAAAGGAATAGTGATGGCACAAATGAATAGAAAGCGCTTTGCAACTAGCAATAAAGTTTCACTCAAAGACACGGCAATACCATAAGTACTTTCTACTTGAACTATTGGTAATAGCACACAACTTGTAGACCAAACAAAGGCTATCAAAAATAATTTGATGCCTGGTAAATTTCTTAAGCCTATCTTCTTCTCATTTAAATTTAAAAAGGGAAAATTGTAGGCAAGTGCCAAAATTCCAATAAAGACCATTAATAATTGAGATTGGATACTCAAATACCATAGGCCAATCGGGATGATACAAAGAGCTGCAATTAAGGTAATGGAGATATTCATCCGCAGGTGCGAAAAAATCCATCTTACTCTTTTAAAAGGAGACTTCTGAGGATCTTTAGGCTTAGCTAGTAACATACTCAAATTATAAATTAATAATGTTGAGCAGAATACAAACATTAAAACATAATTGTCAACTGGAACTTTTAATAGGTAATAAGTAACCAAGCCTTGAGCAACCGCACAGAGAGCAATAAAAAGATTGCTAAAAAGCAGGAAATCTAAAGTAGAAAAAAATGCTTTTTTAATCATTTGGTAGATGGATAGTTAAGCTCGTTTCAATTCAAATATCGTAATTTCTGGCAAAACTCCAACACGCCCAGGATAACCTAAAAAGCCATATCCAACATTTACGTAGAGCTGTTGGTGGTTCTCTTGATATAATCCAGCCCATTCCTTATAAATATACTGAACAGGGCTCCACTGCATTTCCTTTAAACGAACACCAAATTGCATGCCGTGTGTATGCCCGCTAAACATGGCGTCTATCTGTGGGTATTTCTCTAGAACTTCTCCACGCCAGTGCGATGGGTCATGAGAAAGTAAGAGTTTAACAGGCAAATCATCCGTGTTTTTTACAGCTTCTTCCATCTTACCATATTTTGGAAAGCGGCCTGTTCCCCAGTTCTCGATGCCTAAAATTCCTATTTCTTCACCGTCTACCTTCAAGCGTCTGTTTTCATTCATCAATAAATCATAACCCATGATTTGATGAACCTTAATCATGTCTTGCAGGTTTTTTACCTTGGCAGGAGAACTTTCCCTTCCGAAATAATAATCGCCATAATCATGATTACCCAATGATGAGTACACACCAAGCGGCGCCTTTACTTTTGAAAAAATATCTTGATAATCTTTTACTTCATTAGTTAAGTTATTTACCAAATCTCCTGTAAAAAAGATGAAGTCTGGTTTTTCTTTTAATAACATTTCTACCCCACCTTTAACAGCGGTCTTGTTGTAAAAACTTCCCGAATGGATATCGGAAATTTGCCCCATTTTAATGCCATCAAAAGCTTTAGGTAAATTGGGTAAAATCAGTTTCACATGTCTAACCTGATAATCGTAAGCACCAGAAATAATGCCCCAGCTTAATGAGCTCAAAGGGACTGCGGCGCTAACCAAACCAGCTTTTACTAAAAAAGAAGAGCGACTAATAGGTTCTCCGCCAATTGTTTGTTTAACTGTTTTTTCTAATTTTTTATTTCTGGTCAACTTAATAAACAATCTCCTTAAATCGTCTATCAATAAAAATGGAAGCATACAAACCTTGCAAACAAAGGTTAAGAAAAATGCAACTAAAATGATTGATTTAAGCGATAGAAATAGAACAGTTTTAAAATAAACCGAACAAAAAACACCAATAATTAATAAGATGGTATATGTCCAATAGGTTATTTTGAAAAAGCTTTTTGTTGATGGCTTCCAATTTTTAAAAACTGAAATGATTGCATTGTAACAGTAAAAATCAAATGCTAAAAGCAGTACCGTAATAATGGATAGCGTAAGGAAAATGGGCATTAGAAATAAATATCAGTTAAAAAGTAAGCAATTATACGATTATTCAATTAACCAGTTAATCAATTATAACAGTTTACCCCTTACCTAAAATCGTCTTCATCCTCGTCTTCTAAATCAACATTAAATAAACTATCGAACATATCTGCAAAACCAAAACCACTACTTAAGTAATTTTTACTTACTTGAGAGAATTCTGCTAAACCATGTAATACAAATTCCATCAATAAGAAAGTTTGATTCTCACTTAGCTTAGGATGGGATTTTTGAACTAAGGCGTGTAATCCATCAACTCCCATTAAAGCATCTTTATATTGCTCTAATTTTAAATCATCAGCTATTTCTATGGTATGTCCTTCTGTAAACCATTCTGTAATCTTGGTATAAGGATTGGCAGTTTTACTTTTTTTAGCTCTTTCTGGGTCTGGAAAATAACGGGCAAATAAACTTTTAATAGCTTTTCCAATTAAAGTATGGGCAACTTTTGCTGGTCCTTCTAATTCACCTTCGTAAACCAATTCTATTTTGCCAGTTACTGCTGGAATGATGCCACTCAAATCTGATAATCTCACAAACGTAGATTGTTCATTATTGATTAACATTCTTCGCTCTGCGTTACTAATTAAATTCTCATAAGCAGAAATAGTTAAACGAGCGGATACGCCAGATTTTTGGTCGATAAATTCACTCTTCCTAGCTTCGAAAGCAATTTGCTCTATTAAGTCTTTCACTAAACCATCAGCTTCAATTAGTTTTTGCTCCGCAGTTAACTTAGCTTCTTGGAAGGTGATTTTTCTTGAAATCTCAATGGTTTTAGGATAGTGGGTTAAAATCTGACTTTCAATCCTGTCTTTTAATGGCGTTACAATGCTACCGCGATTGGTATAATCTTCTGGATTTGCTGTAAATACAAACTGAATATCTAATGGCAAACGTAATTTAAAACCACGGATTTGAATATCCTTCTCCTGCAGCATATTAAATAAGGCTACCTGAATACGAGCTTGTAAATCTGGCAACTCATTAATCACGAAAATGCTACGATGTGCTCTCGGTATCAAGCCAAAATGGATAACTCGCTCATCATTATATGTTAATTTTAATGTAGCGGCCTTAATCGGGTCAACGTCTCCAATTAAATCTGCTACGGTAACGTCTGGCGTAGCTAACTTTTCAGTATAACGTTCGCTGCGGTGCTGCCATGAAATCGGAGTATGATCACCCTTGGTTGCAATTTCATTTTTTGCATACCATGAAATGGGATTTAAAGGGTCGTCAAAAATCTCGCTACCAGTTACGTAAGGAATATACTCATCTAATAGGTTAACCATTAAACGAGCAATTCTAGTTTTTGCTTGTCCACGTAAACCCAATAACAAAACATTATGACGAGATAAAATTGCCGTTTGTAATTCAGGGATAACAGTCTCGTCGTAACCTAAAATTCCTTCAAAGCCTGCCTCTTTATTTTGTAATTGTATAATTAAGTTCTTTCTTAATTCATCTTTTACGCTTAGTGATTTATAGTTGCTGGCCTTTAGTTGACCTAATGTTGTTGCTTGCATATTGTTTGGAGTAAGGATGAAAGAGCAAAGAACAAAGACTAATCGCTCAATCATTATTCCTTGCTCCTTGTTCTTTTGTCTATCTTATTGTTTTTCTTCTATTCTTAATGTAATCTTCAAATATGTATTCGCCTAATCCAGTTAATGAACTATAAAAAGCCCTACCACCGTTAACTTGAGTAAATTG
>SEDG01000286.1 GCA_004295885.1 Pedobacter sp.
GAAGAAGCATTAGCAAAAGAACAAGCAATGGCTGCAGTTAGAGACAGTTTAAAATTAGATAGTTTTAAAAGAGCAGAAGTTGCTAAACAAGAATTGTTAAAAGAACAAAAACACCAAGCCGAATTAGCTGCAGCTAGACATAGCGCTACAAGAAGTAACTCGGGAAGCAATTACTCTTCAAGTGGTAGTACTACAACATCATCTGCTGGTACAACTACAGCCGCACAGAAAAAAGGATGGAGTAGTGCTGCAAAAGGTACTGCAATTGGCGCTGGAGTTGGCGCTTTGAGTGGCGTGTTAATTGATAAAAAGGACGGTAGAGGTGCGATAATCGGTGGTTTAGCTGGTGCAGGTGCCGGTTATGTAATTGGTAGATCTAGAGATGTGAAAAGCGGAAGAGTGCAACCGAAAAACTAATACACCTTAATATATTTGAAGCCTTCAACCTTAATTGGTTGAAGGCTTTTTTATTTACTTTAATTTGAGAATTGAAGTTATCACGTCAGAAAAATTGTACATATTATTGTAGAATATTTTAATTCATAAAAATGTACATCTTTCTATCTGTCGTTATACTTCTCGTTCTTTTTGCTTTTGTTGTTTTGAATTTACCTGTATTCGGTAAAATACCTAGTGGAGATAGACTAGCAAGGATTAAGAAACTTCCTAATTATCAAGATGGAGAAATTAAAAACCAAAGCTTTACACCGGTTAAACCAGAAGGGGTAACCTACTGGGATATGCTATCTAAAGTTATTGAAGGTAATAAGGATGGAACTCCGAAAAATATAATTCCTCACCAAAAACCAGATTTTAGTAGTTCTGAGCAATTGAAGTTGACTTGGTTTGGCCACTCTTCGTATTTATTTCAAGTTGACGGAAAGAATATTCTGGTCGACCCAGTTTTCAGCGAGCGGACATCACCATTTCAATTTCTAGGAACAAAAAGATTTGCTGGAACAGATTTTATAAACATTGAAGATTTTCCGCCACTAGATATAGTTTTAATTACCCACGACCATTACGACCATTTAGATTACGATACCATCCTAAAATTGAGAAAATCTGGAGCAAAGTTTATTACATCGCTTGGAGTTGGTGCTCATTTAGAACATTGGGGAATTGAATCTGAAAGGATAACAGAACTTGCTTGGCAAGAAGAAACATCGCCAATGGCAAATATTTCTTTTAAAGCTATGCCAGCTAGACATTTTTCTGGTAGATTATTCAAAAGAAATCAAACACTTTGGTCATCGTTTATCCTTAAAACTAAACACAATAACCTTTATTTAGGAGGCGATTCTGGATATGATATACATTTTAAAGAAATAGGTGAAAATTATGGACCATTTGACTTAGCCATTTTAGAATGCGGTCAGTACAATAAAATGTGGCCAAATATTCATATGTTTCCTAATGAGGTAGCTTTAGCCAGTAAAGAATTAAATACGAAATATTTAATTCCAGTCCATTGGGGCAAATACAGATTAGCCCTGCATAACTGGGACGAATCTATAAATGGAGTTCTAAAAAGTGCCATTGATTTAAATGTTGAAGTATTAACTCCTCAACTCGGCGAAACCTTTAATCTTGAAGATAATCTTCCAAAAAGTAAATGGTGGATAAATTTATAAATTGTTTAAATGAACAATAGGTGCTAATTTAGTGTTCTACTAAGCAAATAAACTAAAGCTTATGAAAACCGATTTTGTAGAAATTTTTCAAACCATCAGGGCAAACCTTCAGCCTTATACTGCTAGCGGATTTACTGCAAGGGTAAATAGTGAAACTGTTTATGAACTTTGGAGAATTGATGATAATTTGTTGGACCAAATCATAAATGCCTTAAGTGTAAACTTCACAAATTTTAAACAACAGGGGTGGGTCTAAATCCATTTTGGCAAGAGGATGTTTTTTTAACTGTTCAGGGTATTTATCACCCAGCGCTAATACAGTGCGCTGAGCCTTATTTTATAATTGCTTGCCAGCAAAAATTGTTAATTCATTTAGTACCAGTAAAAAACAACTTCAAGCCCGAAGAATTAATTGAATTACAAAAGAAGTATGAAGCGAACAATATAGTACTTGTTCAGCTATGGGAAGATGTTTGGTTAACTAGAAGGACTCAAGTTTTAAGCAGGATAAATTCATTTTTAGGACTAAACAAAAGCTATCACGGTCGTAAGGCTAAAATTGCCGCTCTAAATTTAAAACAAGCTTCTAGCTTTTTAAATGATAACCACTTACAAGGTTATATAAATGCCAAATATCATTTTGGTTTAATGGATAGTGATAAATTAATTGCCGTAGCGAGTTTTAGCGAGGCAAGGCCGATGAAAAGTAAAGGAGAAAATTATCAATCCGCTGAATTAGTCCGTTTTGCTTCAACTGACGGATTAACGATTGTAGGCGGATTGAGTAAATTAATTAAACACTTTTTAAAACAAATCAAGGTTAACGATTTAATGAGTTATGCCGACAGAGATTGGTCTTTAGGCAAGGGTTATGATAAGTTGGGTTTTCAGCTTAGTGAGACAACTCCGCCAGCTTTTTTATATGTAAATGAAGAAAATCTAATTCGATATTTCCCACATCGCCTGCCAAAAGAAATTTTAGATGAATTTGAAGCACAAAAAGCTTTAAATTTGGATGATTTCCTCACATCAAATGGTTATTTAAAACTATTTAATACAGGTAATTTAAAGTATCATTTATACCTCTAAAATGTCTAACCCTTTGCTCGTAATATTAGGTCCAACTGCTTCTGGTAAAACAAAATTGGCTGTTGGCTTGGCCGATAAGTTTAATGGAGAAATAATTAGTGCAGACAGCCGCCAGATATTTAGGGATATGGATATAGGCACGGGTAAAGATTTAAACGAATATCAGGTTAATGGAAAATCTATTCCATATCATTTGATTAACATTAAAGAAGCAGGCGAAAAATACCACGTAGATAGTTTTAAAAATGATTTTTATAAAGCTTTTGTAGATATTCTAGAAAGAAATGTAAATCCAATTCTTTGCGGTGGAACTGGGATGTATATCCATAGTTTGATACAAAATCAAGAATTTACTGCTGTTCCTAAAAATGAAGATTTAAGACAAGAACTTCAACAATTGGATAAGGGAACATTACTTGAAAGACTGGACAAGTACCCAAAAGAACTAACTAAAAATGTAGATTACTCATCTTTCAAAAGATTGGTAAGGGCAATTGAAATAGCCGAGTTTTTAAGTCATAACCAGTTAGAGACAATTGAGAGACCAGTGATTAATCCTTTTATTATCGGGTTGCACAGCGATGTAGAAAGTAGGAGGAAAAGAATCTTAGAAAGGCTAGAACTCAGGCTAAATTCTGGATTGATTGAAGAAGTTGAGCATTTGTTGAGCAAGGGAATTTCTAAAGAGATGTTAATTTTTTATGGTCTTGAATATAAATTTATCACCTCTTATTTATCAAATGAATTAGACTTTGATACTTTAAAGGAAAGATTAGGTACCGCAATTTGCCAATTTGCTAAAAGACAGATGACTTTTTTTAGAAAGATGGAGAAGGACGGAGTTAAAATCAATTGGTTTGATGTAAATGATGCAGATTTACAAGAACAGGTAATTAAATTATTAGGGTCTAAATTTGACTCAAATAATCGCATATTCGCTGAATGAATACTAAGGTAAGGCCATTACTTAAATGGACGGGAGGGAAGTTTGATGAATTTGGTATATTTGAAGCGCATATCCCAAAATTTGATAGGTACATTGAACCATTTTTTGGTGGTGGTGGTGTCTTTTTTGCCTTAAAACCGAGTGTTCAGTCTTTTATCAACGATAAAAGCTCAGACCTAATTAACTTCTATAACCAAATTGGTAATGAAGAGTTCAAAACCGGACTTCTCAAATATGTAGACGCTTGGGAGCAACTAACTGAAATTTGTGCCGAACTTTGGAAAACTTGCTCAGTAGATTTTATCAAATACGTTAAAGGCAAATGCTTAATTGAGCAATTCGAGAGAACTTTACTAACGAGATTTTTATCAGTAATAAATTCCAATTTGTTATTTAATGAGGCCGATTTTATTATCGACTTTGCTTTGTTTCAAAAGACGGTTTTAGCAAGTATTACAGGTAAAACCAAAAGAATTAGAAATATATCCGTAAGGGAAAATAGAAAGTTTACGATTGATGAACTAGAAATACACTTTGAAACAGGTTTACGTGGAGGTGTTTATTTGTTTTTTAGAGAATTACTCAACAAACAGCATAAAAAACAGATAGAGTTGGTAGATTCAAAGGCGAGTGCGAACTGGTATTTCGTGAGAGAGTTTTGCTATGGATCTATGTTTAGGTTCAATAAAAGAAGTGAGTTTAACATTCCGTATGGCGGCATTGCTTATAATCGAAAAAACTTCAGAAAAAAAGTGCATAAGATTTTCAATGAGCGTATCATCAAATTATTTAAGAACTCGAGCCTATCTAATTTAGATTTCGAAGCATTCTTAAAGTCTATCGATTTAAAGCCAACTGATTTTATATTCCTCGACCCCCCTTATGATAGCGAGTTTTCTGAATACGACCAAAGTACATTTACGCAACACGACCAAAAAAGATTAGCAGATTTTTTAATCAATATCGGCGCAAAATGGATGATTATTATTAAAGAGACTAGCTTCATTAGAGAGATATACACTCATTCTTCAGTTAAAATTAATACGTTCGATAAAAATTATCGGTATAATGTTAAAGGACGTAATGATAGAAATGTACAGCACCTCATCATTACAAACTATTAATTAAATTACTTAATTTATAGTTAATCGTTAATTTTTACTATCTAACTATCGGCTCTGCTATCATACTGAATGTTAATATGTTATTAACTATTTGAATTTTTCGCCAACCTTCTGGCCTGTTTTTTGTTTAAATTTATATTAACGAGCAATAATGCTTACAAAAACAAAAAAACACTTAACCAAAGTATTTTAAAAATGAAAAAATCAACTAAATTTTTAGCTTCTGCAGCAGCTGCACTAGCTTTATTTTTTTCAATTGACGCAAACGCACAATCAGCACCGAAATTTGGTATTGGTTTAAATGTTGGTATTCCAACTAGTGATGCTTATGGTGTGGCAATTGGTGGAGATTTACGTTACCAATTTGACATCGACAAACAATTATCTATTCCAATCACTGCTGGTTTTACTAACTTAATGGGTAAGGAAATTGGCAATACAAATGTAGACTTTGCAGATTATAGTTACATTCCTGTTAAAGCTGGATTAAAATATTTCTTCAATGATACAGGCGCTGGTGCTTATGGATTAGCTGAAGCTGGAGCCGCATTTTCTACTGGTTCTTACAGCGGAACAAACTTCGTGTTTTCTCCTGCAATAGGTTACGCTTGGAGTAATGGTTTAGATTTAGCTGCTAAATATGAAGGTATTAGTGCTAGCGGTGGTACCTTATTTGTTTAATACCTTTTCTGTTGCTAACATATCATTTAAAAGCTCAAAGTTATGACGATTTTTTAGGTGTCAAATTTGGTATTGGAGGTGGGCTAGGACTTACAGCAAGAAGTTCTCCCTTTGGATATGCAATTAATCTTAACCCTCAAATTCAATACTCACCTTCAGAAGCACTTGCATTAAACCTAGTTACAGGTTACACTCGTTTGCTTACAAAAGATACTAGCCCGATAAAAGACTACGATTTTATTCCCTTAAAGTTAGAGATAAAGATATTTCCGATAACTGAAAATATCTATGGGGTAGGTGTTGTAGGTGCAGGTTTGGGGCTTATGAAAGGAGTTAAGACTAATTTTACCTACGGTGGTGGCTTCGGCTATCGCTTTCTAAACGGTTATGACTTGGGAATTAAATATGAAGCTTATCAGCAAAGTAAAAAATCAATAAACTTGCAACCTAAAGCTAGCCAGTTTCAATTAGCATTTACATATTTTCTGTAGCAATTCTGCATTTGAGTGCGGTCTTCTGATTATAAAGTGCATTTTTATTCAAAAAATTCTTTGTTTTTAAAACCAATCAAAGTTTAATCACGTAAATGAATTAACAAAAAACAAAAATTCATCCGTATTAAAATTTGAACTATGAAAACAACTACTAAAATTTTCGCAATTGCGTTGATCGCAATGTCAACATTAACAGCTTACAATTCCAAAGCACAAACTTCTACTATGTCAACTATGAATTCGAATTTGAAATTCAAAATTGGAGTTGGCGCTAGTGCAGGTATCACAAGAGACGATTCACCTTTTAGTTATGCCTTGGGTGCCGATGTTAGGTTGCACCATCCAAGATGGTTCTAAAACATCCTTAATTTTTGGTGGTGGCACTGGTTATGAGTTTAACAATGGCCTTGAGATTGGCATTCGTTATGAGGGTTATCAACAAGATAGTTCTTCATCAACTTATCAACCTGTAAATGGTCAGTATGCAGTTAGAATTGGATATAACTTCTAATTATAATTAAAATCTAATTTTATGTAAAAGCCTTCGATATTTCGGAGGCTTTTTTTGTTATTTTAAAATTATAAATGCTATTTTGAGCCGGAAACAAAATCTATGAAAACAGCGATACATCTTTTTAAATGATATCGTGTAAAAACTAAATATAAATGAAAAATTATTTCGGAATGGGAGCCTTGGTACTGTTAATGGCTTGCAATAATGCAGACAAAAAAACAGCAGAAGGAAAAGATACTACAGCCCATAAAATTGAAGCCGTAGCTACAGCTGCTCCAGATTTTAAAGATGTTAAACTTCAAAACATCTACACCTCCTACATCTCTTTAAAAGATGCCTTGGTATCTTCTAAATCAGAAGATGCTAAAGTTGCTGCAAAGACACTTGGCACCGAACTTAAAAACTATACCGGTTGTGAAAATACAGCTATAACTGCTAATAAAATTGAAGCGGCAAAAGATATTATAGAGCAGCGCAAAGAGTTTACTTCGCTAAGTTCTGATGTGATTGCCATGTTTAAACACGCTGACCTTAATAAAGGTGCAATTTTTGTACAACATTGCCCAATGGCAAACAAAGGAGAGGGCGGAGATTGGCTAGCTTCAGAGAAAAAAATCCAAAATCCATACTATGGAAGCGAGATGATGGAATGTGGTGCGGTGATAGAAGAAATAAAAGCCAAATAAGTTTGTTAAAAAACGCAAATTAACACTAACTTAACAGCTTTGTTAGGTTTAAACGCAATTTATTAAAATCAGATTAACTATTTTTGTTATTATAAAATTATTAAGAATATATGTCAGCTATTGCAGAAATTAAGATAGACGGTAAAACATACGAGTTTCCGGTTATTACTGGAACAGAAGGTGAGAAGGCCATCGATATTTCGAAGTTAAGAG
>SEDG01000957.1 GCA_004295885.1 Pedobacter sp.
TATTGTTTTTAATAAAAATGACATAGGGGATGGATGGTGTTTTTAATTGTTTGGCTAACATCAATCCGGTATGATTGTTTTCCGCTTCAATCAAAAAGCAACAACCTGTAGTGATGAAGTGGATTTATGGAGGCTGCAACTGTTATTCATCCTGTTGGATATAGCGACGATGCTAATTGATTTGATTGAAAATTCTAAAACATATCATAAAATAAGTTGTTGAAGAAAAAAAGAGCTTATGAAAAATCCTATTTTATACTTGATGTTTTTATTGCTGGCTGCATGTAGTAGCAAAGAACAAAAAACCGATACACCTGAAGATAGCATTGGCACCACTGGAGCAAAAGATACACTGGTCACCTCGACCGAAAATAGCCAAAAATTAGATACTACCGATGTTTCCTTTTTTCAGCAGGCAGCTTATGGCGGGATGGTAGAAGTGGAGAGCAGCAAGAAGATTTTGGCCTTGACCGAAAACCCAGAGGTGAAGGTTTTTGCCGAAATGATGGTTAAAGATCATGGCGCAGCCAACCAACGTTTAAAGGCTTTGGCCTTGAGTAAAGGTTATGCCTTACCTGCAGCCTTACCTAATAGCAAGGTGGAGCAGATCAATAAAATGGATTCCTTTAAGGATGAAGGCAGAAATGAATACTATGTTGCCTACGCTGAAACACCATTACAATCACGTTAAAAAAACGGATAGTTTATATAGACAGCCAAGAATGAACCAAGGAGACGATCCTTTGAAGTTAAGTGATAGAGAAAAACAGAAGCAAAATAAGTAGAATTTAATGCCCTTGTCAATCGCATTACGATGCCCAGTCGAGCTGGGCATGACGAAACTCGGGGAAAGAAGCAGAAACAAAACAAGTAGTATTTAATGCCCCTGTCAATCGCATGACGATCTCCCGATAGCTATCGAGAAACTGAGCATAAAGCTGCTTTAACTGATTCCTTTCCGATAATAATCGGGATTTAATCTGCTAATCTGCGGCTAACAATTGATTGAGTTTGCCACATTAAAAAAATAACCATGGCTAATTTAGATCGCTTTTTAGAAGCCCAAGACCAAACCTTCCACACAGCTTTACTAGAGGTAGAGCAGGGAAAAAAACGCTCTCATTGGATGTGGTATGTTTTTCCGCAGCTAATTGGCTTAGGCCATAGTGAAACGGCAAAATTCTATGGCATTTGTGATTTAGCAGAAGCGAC
>SEDG01000287.1 GCA_004295885.1 Pedobacter sp.
GACACCGCGTTTGTAGTGAAGGATAAATTAATTAAAGATGACATTGGTGATAAACGCAAGGAATACATCATTAATATTTTCTTTAGCAATGTTAAGTTGCCAAAGCTTACTTACAAAAGTGCAATTGGGGCAGATTTAGCCCTAGCTGGAGATTTGAATGGCGATGGTTTGCCAGAATTACTTTTAAGGCCAGATTGGTTTAGCAGTTGTTGGGCAAGCATCAATTTATTTTCTTTAAAAGAAAACTCTTGGAAATTGATAAAAAAAGGGAGTATGTACTTTTGTTCGGATGAATACCCATTACCAAAAAGAGTGGTAAAAACAAAAACAGGCTATGGCTTATTAACTGATAGCTTGGCCGATGATAAATTTATTACAATTAAAAGAGAGATTAAGTTTTAAGAATATGGAAAGTGAAGAGTTATTGGGCAATTTAAGCTCAGATGAAAATGGGGCGCCAAAGAAAGAGAAGAAAAGTCCATTAGTCAGTTTAGAAAAAGATCTAACGTTCTATGCCGATTCGATTAAAGAAGTAGCCGTAGAAATAATGATGGAAGGGATATCTTTAAATCCGATTTTTATTGCACACCAACATGAGGTTAGCATCGGCGAAATTATTTTAAACAGAGCCGATTTAAATACAGATTGGACTATTCAAGCTTCCACGTTAGAAGAATTTATCCAAAAGGGAATTATTCATCCTGATAAGAAAGAGCAATTTTTAAAGACCTACAAGAAGCCAGAAAATTACATGTGTATTTTTGTGATTGTGCCAGAAGGAGCAAACTTCGTTTATTATCCTTATCCCAAAGAGAAGTAAGTTCCATTCCCTAGGGTAAAGTCTAAAAATGAAAGCCAGTATTGCATCCACAACACTGGCTTTCCGAACTTAAAACTAAACTAAAATTTTAGCCTAGTTAACGCGACTAATATCACCACTCTTTGAAGAAGTGGTCTTCTTTAATGACGCATTACCTTTATAATTAATATCACTGCCGCCATTTGCGCCAGCCTCTAATCCTTTATTTACATAAATGTTGGCATCGCTACCACCACTCACGTTTACCTTTGCATAATTAACTACATAACCAAAGGCATCAATATCACTCCCACCACTGGCCGAGGCGTTCATGTTTTCTCCACTTCCTTTCAATTCTGCATCACTTCCACCACTGATACTTAAAGAAAGGTCCTTTACGGTTAAAGTCAATTTCAAATCAGAACCTCCACTAGCTCTAAGGTTTAACAAATCTGTCTTTAAAGTGTTTTGGGTAAAAACATCACTACCACCACTTGCGGTTAATGCTTTTAAGGATTTATAGTTGACATAAACCTTAATACTTTGATTTTTAAATAGCCTGCTCCAATTCACACCGTCTTTATATTTAATCTTCACATCTGTTCCTGTCTGTTCTACAATAACATCTTTGATCAAGTCGTCATCACCCTTAATTGTAAGAGTTTCTGTAGTTCCTTGTGTTAAATACAAATCTATTCCGCTACTCACGGTGATTCCGTTAAAGTTTTTTACACTGACATTTTTGCTGTTTTGTGCATTTGCAAGGCCGCTACCTGCTATAATTATCGACAAAGTAAGAGCGCTACATTTAAGTACATTAAAAAATTTCATATCATTTTTGCTTTAGGGTGTTCTCATTAGACACCTAAATCACCCAAAACGTTGCAAAAAATCTAAAATATTTTTTTCTGTTTGTTTTTGAGGCTTAAAATCGTTCTTTTGCATAGCGATAATTGCCATACACCATGCCAGAAAATCAAGTACTTATTTTAGATAAAAAGCAAATTGAGCAGAAGATCAACAGAATAGCTTATCAAATTCTGGAAGATAACTTGACTGAAAAAGAGATTGTTTTAGCTGGGATTTGGGACCGTGGTTATAAACTAGCTTTAAGATTAAAAACTGTTCTAGAATCAATTGCAACTTTTAAAGTTACTTTGCTTCGCGTAGATTTAGAAAAGCAAAACAGTAAGTTAGTTGCTAAAACAGATTTAGGTGAAAGTGAATGGAAAAATAAAGTAATCATCTTGGTGGATGATGTGTTAAATAGCGGAAAAACCTTAGCCTATGGTCTAGGTGTTTTCTTGAATACGCCACATAAAAAGATCAGAACAGTTGTCTTGGTAGATAGAAGCCATAAGATTTTCCCAATTGCAACAGATTTCGTCGGTTTAGAATTAGCCACCATCTTGAAGGAACATGTTGATGTAGTAATGGATGTGGATGGGGAGGAAGATAGAGTTTATCTGAGTTAAACTTTATAGCTGTTACTTGAGGTTCCACTCATATAATTTGAATTAATAACATTGCTGTCAATAAATGCTATTTATTAAAATCTAAATAGCATTTTACGTATTTTTGTAACTGTATTTTTAGCAAACTAAAATGGGATACGATTTAAACGTAACAATAGATAAATCTTCGGGCTTTTGCTTTGGCGTTGTATATGCCATAGATATGGCAGAAGATATACTTGACAATGAAGAATACCTATATTGTTTAGGAGATATTGTGCACAATGATGAAGAAGTAGAACGTTTAAAAGCTAAAGGTCTTCGAGCCAAACCACAAAAAGCACAGATAAATTCTATCAAATTAAGGATGAATTACTAAAAAGGGGATTTGACTTAAAAGCTAATGACACTATTTGTAGACAGGTTTCTAATCGTTATGAGGAATTAGAAAATTTCGTGGCTGATTATGATAAAATAATCTTTGTTTCAGGGAAAAAATCTTCTAACGGAAAGGTTCTTTACGATGTGTGTAAAAAGTATAACCCTAATTCTTATTTCATTTCAAATGTTGATGAATTAGATAAAACTTGGTTTACAAACAATGATAAAGTTGGTATTTGCGGTGCAACTTCAACACCGATGTGGTTAATGGAAAAAGTAAAAACTGCATTAGAAAACCTTTCGTAAATTGCTGAAAAACCCATCGCTTAATGAAGATTAAATTTATTTTAGTTCTCCTTTCAATATTTTCTACGGCTCCAGTTCTAGCTCAAAATGCAATTATCAAAGGTAAAATAACAGATGCCTTTACCAACCAGCCTATTTTTGGCGCTACAATTTCCATACAGGGCAAACCAATTACTGCACTTGCTGATAGTTCAGGAAATTATATTTTGTTAGGCTTGCTCCCAGGTGTTTATAATTTGCAAATCAATTTTATTGGTTATAAATCTAAATCTGTTTTTGATATTGCAGTAAGCAATGCTAAATCAACTGTGTTAGATATTACTTTAGAAACAGAAGTAAGTCAATTAAATGAAGTTGTAGTTCAAAGAGCAAAATTCATCAAGCCAATTGAAAGCCCGCTTTCTCTTAGAACAATTGGTTCAACAGAAATAAAAAGAAATCCTGGTGGCAATAGGGATATCTCAAAGGTTATTCAATCATTACCAGGTGTTTCTGCTCCAGTTAGTTTCAGAAATGATATTATTATTCGTGGTGGTGCACCAAATGAAAATAGGTTTTACATAGATGGCATTGAAATCCCAAACATTAATCACTTTACCACACAAGGTTCATCTGGCGGACCAGTTGGTTTAATTAATGTAGATTTTATAAAAGAAGTAGATTTTTATTCTGGTGCTTTTCCAGCGGCAAGGGGTAATGCCTTAAGTTCTGTTTTCGAATTTAAGCAACGAGATGGTAATCCTGATAAAACAGGAGCTTCTTTAACTATTGGATCAAGTGACTTTGCTACAGTGGTTGAAGGCCCAATTAGCAAAAAGACAACTTATATGGCGTCTTATCGTTTGTCGTATTTACAAGGCTTGTTTAAGTTATTAGGTTTGCCATTTCTGCCTTCTTATCAAGATTTTCAGTTTAAGCTTAAAACAAAATTCAATACTAAAAACGAATTAACAATTTTAGGCGTAGGCGCTTTAGATAAGGCTGTACTCAATTTCAATACAGAGCAAACAGAAAACAATTTATATACCATCGCTAATTTTCCGGAGAACAAACAGAACAACTATACTATTGGAGCTGTATATAAAAACTACAGAGAGAAAGGGTTTTCTACTATTGTTTTGAGTAGAAATTACTTGAAAAATGAGGCCTATAAATTTCAAGATAATGACGAAAACAAAATTCAAACCTTAAATTATCAGTCTACAGAAACTGAAAATAAGTTGAGGATTGAAAACTCATCTCGGGAAGGAAAATATAAAATAAACTTTGGTGGTGGTATTGAAACCGCTGATTATACCACCAATAGCTTACAAGTTTTACCAGGTGGAACTGAAGGTTATATTTCTGCCATCGACTTTATTAAATATGGCGCTTTTGCACAAGTAAGTGCACCATATTTAGCCGATAAATTAAACCTTTCTTTCGGATTAAGACTAGATGGAAATAGTTTTAGTTCAAAAGGCGAAAATCCTTTTAAAACTCTATCGCCTAGATTTTCAGCTTCTTATAATTTTAATGAGAAAATCAGCTTTAATTTTAATACTGGCATTTATTATCAATTGCCTGCCTATACGGTTTTAGGGTTTAGAAATACCACAGGCGGTCCATTGCTTAACCAAAATGTAAATTACATTCGCTCTGCGCAAGTTGTAGCTGGTTTAGAATATAACACTTTAAGAAACACCAAATTCACGGTCGAAGGATTCTTCAAAAACTATAGTCGCTACCCAATGGTAAAAGTTTTTGGAGATGTAATTCCTCTGGCAAATTTAGGAGCTGATTTTGGCGTTGTAGGTAATAAACCAGTTGTTGGAGAAACTGATGGAAGAAGTTATGGATTAGAATTATTTGCTCAGCAACGTTTAAATAAAGGATTTTATGGGATTTTTGCGTTAACGTTATTCCGCAGTGAGTTTAAAGATAAACTAGGTGAATACGTTCAATCTAGTTGGAATAATCGCTATATATTAAGTATGACCGCTGGAAAGATTTTGCCTAAAAACTGGGAAATTGGTGCCAAATTTCGTTTAGGCGGAGGCAGTCCATATACACCGTACGATATTGCCTATTCTTCATTAAAAAGTAATTATTCTATATTCCCACAAGGAGTGCAAGATTATGATAGGCTGAACGACAGTAGATTAAAATGGTTTTATCAATTGGATGTTAGGGTGGATAAAAAGTATCCTTTTAAGAAGTTTAACCTTAATGTATATTTGGATATCCAAAATCTAACTTACAACAAATACGAAACACAATCGCAATTGGTATTAGATAGAGATGCAAATGGAAATGCACAAGATGCTGCAGGCGATGCTACTCGTTTTAAAACCAAATTGCTTACAAATACAAGCGGTAATATCTTGCCAACTATTGGTGTAATATTCGAATTATAATTATGGGAAAGAAGGGAGTTTTATTAGTTAATTTAGGTACGCCAGATAGTCCAGAAGTGCCGTCAGTTCGTAAATATCTTGATCAGTTTTTAATGGATGAAAGGGTAATTGATATCCCTAAATTTAATCGAACTTTATTGGTAAAGGGCATTATTGTTCCTTTTAGAAGTCCTAAAACATCAAAATTATATAAAAAAATTTGGAACGAAAACGGTTCTCCACTATTACATTATAGTAAAATTCAAGCTAAATTATTGCAAGAAAAACTAGGTGATGAGTACCACGTAGAGCTAGCCATGCGTTACCAAAGCCCATCAATAGAAAGTGCCTTGGCTAATCTGAAAGCTGGCTTGGTAGAAAGTATTAAGGTTATTCCAATGTTTCCACAATATGCATCTGCAAGTTCGGGCTCTGTTATGCAGTTGGTCATGGAATTGGTAAGTAAATGGCAAACTGTTCCGCCTATATCTTTTATCAACTCTTTCCATGATAATAGACAAATGATTGAAGTTTTTGCCGAAAATGCAATGAAGCATCAACCAGAAACTTATGATCATGTATTGTTTAGTTTTCACGGCTTGCCTGAAAGACAATTACTTAAATGCGATCATACAGGAAGTTATTGTTTAAAAAAATCAAATTGTTGCGAGACATTTAATGATGCCAATAAGTTCTGTTATTCTGCACAAGGGCATGATACAGCTAGATTGTTGGCTAAAGAATTAGGTATCTCGAAAGAAAATTATACGGTTTGTTTTCAATCTCGTTTAGGGAAAGAACCTTGGGTACAACCTTATACAACAGATGTATTAAAGAAATTGGCAGCCGAAGGAAAAAAACGCTTATTAGTTTTTAGTCCAGCATTTGTGGCAGATTGCCTGGAAACGTTGTACGAAATTACGGTAGAATACCACGAAGAATTTAAAACTTTGGGTGGAGAACATGTACAGTTAGTAGAAAGTTTAAATGACCATCCTAAGTTTATTGAGGCATTAGAAGAAATGGTTAAGTCTTAATTTCT